>DAOUSS010000104.1 GCA_030627085.1 Candidatus Stahliibacteriota bacterium
ATGGATGCTCTTTGTGGTGAGTTCTTAGCAGGCGTGCCGTCGGGAGTTACCTCCCGATGGCGACCCAGCTGTGTCAGTCTGCCTACCGCAGGCAGGGAGGTAACTCCTGACACCACGATTACATTGACTCTAAACACAAAGTTCACGAAGAATAATTGTCAATCGTCAATAGTAAATCGAAAATTAATAGGGTTCTTTGTGGTTCATTCTTCATAATATAAAGAGTTAATGAGGAGGATACTATGTTAAAAAGATGGGGGATAATAGCGCTTATCCTTATACCACTGATATTATCTGCTGAAGGTATGATTGGCTATATAGATTCTCAGCGGATACTAGAAGGGTATAGAGGTAGTGGAGAGATCACACAGGAAATTAACACAGCTCTGCGAAACTGGGAAAGAGAGGCAACAGGATTGAAGCAGGAGATAGAGCAGATGATACAAGAGTATGAGAGTCAAGCAGTTATGCTATCAGAAAAGGTAAGGCAGGGGAAGATGGCCGCCATAGAAGAGAAACAGCAAGAGTATCAGCAGTTTGTTCAACGAATCTGGGGGGCAGGAGGAGAGGCAGAAATAAAACAGAGAGAGATAATGCAACCATTTGTTGATAGGATAAATGGAATTATTACCCGGATTGGAGAGACAGAGGGTTATTCGATGATATTTGATATTGCCAGTATGGGGGTAGTATATGCAACTGATGAGCTTGACCTCACGCAAAGGGTGTTGGATGAATTGAATAAAGAGTATGTGGGAGAAGAAGAGGTTTTTGCTGGTTTTGAGAAGATTGAATTCTATGTGTTGAAATTGAAGGAGAAGAACAAGGAAGCACAAGATTTTGGATTAGGACAGAATATAAAAGAGAAACTACGAGCTGCACTGATTGCGATGGAGAACTATAAGGAGGTCAGGTCAACCAAGATGGCTAATGCCTTTACACTTGCAAATGTACCCCTCGCCCAGGATAAACTGACGGAGGAAGAGGTTAAGACGCTTGGAAGACTTGCCGATGCTGATTTTATGATTATGGGAGAGGTTGAAAAGGTCGGCGAGGTAATAACAGCCCGCATATCGGTAATAGATGTGAAAAAAGAAGCAATAATCAAGACAGCCGAAGCAAAATCAAGTGGAGACAGGCCAGAAGACATTATAACTATGGTTTCGGACCTGACTGCAGAGATCTTGCCCTCTATGAAAGTAGAATAAGCTAATAATTATATCTTTATATCTTTTGCTATGAAACTAATAGAGATAGCCGAGTTCCTTTCGGGTGAGATAAAAGGTAACACTTCAATAGATATAACTGGGATTGCAAGGATTGAGGATGCAAGGAAGGGAGATATAACCTATATATCCTATCCGAAATATGAAAAATGGCTTGCCAAAACAGGTGCCTCTTGCGTTATTGTTCCCAAAAATACTAACATTAGCACTACAAAAACCCTGCTTTTTGTGGACGAGCCTGCCCTTGCGATTGTAAAACTTGCGAATTTTTTCTGTAAAAAATTTTCTCCTGAAGCTGGCATATCACCTCTTGCAGATGTATCAAAGAATGCGGTGGTGGATGAAACTGTATCAATAGGTGCCTTCTGTGTGATATGTTCTGGTTGCAGATTGGGTAAGGGGACAGTTTTGTTTCCATGGGTATATCTGGGAGAAGGTTCTCAAGTAGGTGATAATTGTATGATATACCCGGGAGTTGTCATCCGTGAGAATGTGCGAATAAAAAACAGAGTAGTGATACATCCTGGATGTGTAATAGGTGCAGATGGATTCGGGTATATAGAAAAGGCAAGCAAGAGGATAAAAATCCCGCATCTTGGAGGTGTTGTAGTGGAGGATGATGTTGAAATTGGTGCAAATAGTACTATAGATCGTGCAACACTCGGGGATACAATAATAGGCAAAGGGACGAAGATTGACAATCTTGTTCACATAGCTCATAATGTAGTGATTGGTGAGGACTCTGTGATTATTGCGCAGGTTGGAATAGCAGGCTCAACAGAAATAGGGAGTAGTGTCATTATAGCAGGACAGGCAGGAATATCTGACCATCTTATAATAGGGAATAATGTAAAGATAGGTGCCCAATCAGGTGTAACAAAGTCGGTAAAGGACGGAGAGGAAGTATCTGGTTACCCCGCAAGAGAACACAAGAGGTCAAAGAAGGCATACGCTCTTCTTATGCGGCTTCCAGAGATATACGAAAGACTGAAAAAGATTGAAAAGAAACTTTTTGGGTGAACTTTTTTGTTATCTTCAGACGCTGATTTACGCTGATTATTTTTAAAGCAAATATTTTTATATCTCTATTTTTAGATTATTTGGTGCTTTTTCAGCGAGAATAAAAATGATAATTAGTGAATTTACCCCTGATAAGATTGAGTCTCTGCCCATTGACATCCAGAAACTTGTATGGAGGGCACTGTTTTACAAGTCGCAAATTACAATGTACGAAAGAGAATACACATCGAGAAAAGATGACAAGATCTTTGAAAAACTTAACAAGTATCGCGAGGCATTTAAAAATATGCAGGAGATATTGAACAAGAAATGTAAGAGCAAGGGATTAGAAAGTATTATTATCGTGGACTGACTTAAGAAAGAGCAAAGATAGAGGTAGGAAGAGCAAGATAAGTTGATTTTTAGATTTACGGGGGCAATATGGAGGTGAATCCTGAGGAGTATATAAAAATAATTCCACCACCGCCAGTTGTTCTGATATCGACACTGTATGGTAATGTGAAGAATATAGCTCCATTCGGAATGAATATGCCGATTTCTTTTCACCCACCTCTGTACGCTGTTGGAGTAAAAGATACAAGAGATACATATAAAAATATTTTAGAGACAGAGGAATTTGTAGTTGCTGTGCCGGGCCCCGATTTAATCCGAGAAATCGATACGATAGCAGAATCTTTCTCAAGAGAGGTAAGTGAGTTTGAAAAAGCAGGGCTCACTCCCGTGGCAAGCAAGGTGGTGAAACCTTTTCGGGTGAAAGAATGTCAGTCCAATTTTGAGTGTAGACTTGCGTGGATTAAACAGGCTGGCGACCATTACATAATAGTTGGGAGAGTAGTAGCCGCAAGTATAGACGATATAATCTATAGAAAAGAACTATCAAGACTTGTCATTGCTCCTGTCTATCATGTTGGGGCTGAAGAAGGTGAGTATGCTGTGAAGGGACATTTATTAGCTAAAGAGTGAGTTATTCTCAGGACTTTGCATATCCGTAAAACCGCTATTGTGAATTTTCATAACTATAATGGGGCGTATAAAACACTAAACGCCTGTCCAGAGTGCGATGATAGCATAAGTGAAAAAGCCCAAAAAGAAGGAAATAATTGTGAAAAGCTTGGTGTGTTCTTAAAGTCAGATGTAGATAATGTTGACTAACAAACTGTTACAGTTTGGGATTATTTTGACGGGTCTTGTCGCCATTATGGCTTTGCCATTGAAACCTCTCTCTGATCCCGAGTCCCCGGACTCATCCAGTATAACTAACGCTGCTCGTGGGGAGTCACTCAAAGAGGCGATGTTTTATGAAAGATTAGATGGGAACAAGATACAGTGCAATATCTGTTTCAGAAGATGTATTGTTCCTCCAGGAGGCCGGGGTTTCTGCCGTGTACGCGAAAACCGTGATGGAAGGTATTACTCTCTGGTTTATTCGAGTCCTTCTGCTGTGCACGTAGATCCCATTGAAAAGGAACCACAACTCCATATGTTACCGGGGAGTGAGATACTATGCCTTGGCACAGCAGGATGTAATTTCAGGTGTCGCCACTGTCACAACTGGCATCTCTCTCAGGCAAGACCCGAAGATTTGGACACTTATCATCTGCTCCCAGAAGATGTAATTGAACTTGCTATCCAGAAGGATATTCCTACAATCTCTTTCACTTATAATGAACCAACGGTCTTCTACGAATATGTTTACGATATAGCAGTCCTTGCAAAGAAAAAGGGGTTGAGAATATTGTGGCATTCCAACGGTTCCATGAATCCGGAACCCTTAAGGACACTTCTCAAATATACCGATGCTGTAACCATTGACCTAAAAGGATTTACCAAAAAGGCATATCAGAACTCATCTGCTGAGTTGAAACCTGTCCTTAAAACCTTAAAGATTATCAAACAGGAAGGAAGATGGCTTGAGATTGTAAATCTGGTTATCCCAACGATAAATGATAACCCCGATGATATCAAAAGGATGTGTGAATGGATTAAAGAGAATCTGGGGGAGGAAGTTCCACTTCACTTCTCCCGATTTTTTCCCAATTACAAACTGCTACATCTCCCACCAACACCGATTGAAACACTGAAAGATGCATATAAAATAGCAAAAGATACAGGTCTCCATTATGTTACAATTGGCAATGTTCCAGGGCATAAATACAATTCAACATTCTGTCCAAAGTGTAAGAGGAGGCTAATTCACAGAGTCCATTTTCAGGTTTTAGAAAACAATGTAGTAGAGGGAAGATGTGGGTTCTGCAATCATAAGATACCCGGAATATGGAGGTAAGGGACCCCTATCTCCTCCATATCTCCTTCATTCCATTCCTCCCCTGTTTAACTATAAGGAAAAAGGCTAAAGGGCTTAGTTTGCGAAAAAGAGTGAAACTTTTCCTCAAATTTTCCGTATTACATAGTAACGATACAAAAGACTTCTTTTCGCCAATCCAACTGGTTACGAACCTGATCAATAGATTGGAGGTAGTATGGATCTTTTATTATTGTTCTTTCTGGTAATAAGCAATGGCAAAATAGTAGAGGTGCGGTGGACTGATACAGCACCCAGGATTGACGGAGTTATTGAAGATGTCTGGCAAAAGGCAGATTCTGTGTATGGGTTTGTTCAACATTCGCCTTATGAAAAAGAAATACCCACAGAAAAGACCGTAGTTTATGTGCTACAGGATAAGAATAACCTCTATGTTGCATTTCGTTGCTATGCACAAAGTCATAAGTTATCCGCTAATTTGGGTGGGAATGCAGATAATGTAACCTTATATATTGACCCTTTCGCTAGTAAGACTACCGCTTACTATTTTAAGGTCTATGCAAATGGTGGGTTTGGCGATGGAATGATGCTTGATGATGGTCGTTCCGAAGACAATTCCTGGGATGGTGTCTGGTATCATGCAGTGAAAGTTTATGATGACCGTTATGAGGTAGAGATAGGAATTCCATTCAGGTCAATCCGATATAGGCAAAGGCTTAACGAATGGGGGATAAATTTCGAGAGGGATATTGTTAATAATCAGGAGACTGATTACTGGACAGAGGTTCTGCAGATAGAAGAGAATATGGTATCAAAGTATGGAATATTAAAGGGCATAAATCCCCAGGCTACAGGTTATTATTTTGAATTATATCCTGAGGGGTTTGTGAAATATGATAAAGAGGGCAAAGAAGAGGGTAAAATCAAGCCGAGTGGTAGTCTGAATTTTAAGTGGGATTTGACCCCACAGATGACCTTGAATGCCACTTTATTGCCGGACTTTGCCCAGATTGAATCTGACCCATTTACCTTGAATCTTTCACAATACGAGACATGGCTTGATGAACGCCGACCATTCTTCCTTGAAGGAAAGGATATCTTTAGGATGTCTGAATTAGGCGAGGGTAAAGATTTCTATCACCCACTCAATATCTTTTATTCCCGTAGGGTTGGCAAATCTATAAATGGTGAACCAGTACCGATTCTTGCTGGC
>DAOUSS010000072.1 GCA_030627085.1 Candidatus Stahliibacteriota bacterium
CTGCTGTCCTCGATGCCGTGGAGTTAATCTGTTGCACAGCATCCGTATGGAAAGGGTTTGGAATTCACCCGTAAGGGTTTTATATAAAAGGCTAACGCCTTAATTCCAAAGGCTTACGCCTTAATTCCAAAGGCTGAAGCCTTAAATCCAGTAGCAAATGGAGTTAATCCGTGGAGTTAATCCGTGGAGTTAATCCGTAAGGATTTTAAAAGCCTATTATGAAAACCGGCATTAGTTACTTTGGAAACAGAAACCCGAAATGGGTAAAGAAAGATATGGTTGACATAGTCAATCATCACTGTAATTTTGTTTTACACACATTTGCTGAATATGACAGAATATTTTTCAAGGATACGATGAAAGAAATTGTAGATATTTCACATAAGGTTGGACTTGAGGTTTACATAGACCCCTGGGGTGTCGGCGCTGTATTTGGGGGGGAAGCATTGTCACAGATTATAAGTAATCCTGGAATATGTCAGGTTGACTCCGATGGGAATATTTTACCTGCATGCTGTATTAACAATCCGAAATTTATTGATTTTATGCATCAGTGGGTAGATGATGCAAAATACACTGGCGGTGATATATTATTCTGGGATGAACCGCACTTTTACAATGTAAAAAATGGTTGGGCTTGCCGATGTAGATATTGTCAGGAAGAATTCGAAAAAGAATACAGCCAAAGTATGCCCGAGATTGTTGATGAAGAAGTTTTGAAGTTTAGAGAGAATAGTATTATTAAATTTTTAAAAAGAGTGACGAGATACGGTAAAAATTTAGGGATGAGGTCTGCAGTCTGCGTGTTACCCGAGGAGAGTTCAAAGCCCAATATTAAGGATTGGGAAAAGGTTGCAAGAATGGAGAACGTTGATATTATTGCTACAGACCCATACAGATATCATAAATCGGACTTTGATACGAGAATAAAAAAATATGCAAATAAAATTTTTCGTATAGCAAAACAATTTAACAAAGAAGGGCAGATGTGGGTCCAGTGTTTTTCTATCAAAAAAGGCGATGAATGGAAGGTAAAAAAGGCAGTGGAGATTATCTTTGAAGAAGGCATCAGAAACATAGGTGCATGGAGTTACGATGGAACGAGTTATATGTCTTATGTAAGGTGTGATAATCCAAAGAAGGTCTGGAGAATGTTGAAAGAAGGGTATCAATATGTATGTAATAGGTGTTGATGGGGGAGGAACAAAAACAGCCGCCATTTTGGGAAACGAAAAGGGAAACATTCTTGGTAAAAAGGAGGCTGGTCCATCCAATTATCAGGTTATAGGCAGGGAAAATTTAAAAAAACTGATAATTAGTCTCATTAACAATTTAACTAAGGATTCTCATATTAAAGAAAGTGAAATATCCAAAATCTCTCTTGGTCTTGCCGGGGCAGGAAGAGAAAATGAAAAGAGAGAGGTCCAAACTATCCTAAAAAACGCTGGTTTTGACAGTATAGTAGAAAATGATGCAGTTATTGCCTTAATAGGTGCACTGGGTGGAAAACCAGGTGTAGTGGTTATTGCCGGGACAGGCTCTATTGCACTCGGGAAAAATGAAAATAACGAAATAGTAAGGGCAGGTGGTTGGGGTTATATACTTGGTGATGAGGGAAGTGGTTTCTACATCGGAAAGAATGCACTAATTTATGCGCTAAAAGAATATGACGGAAGAGGTGAAAAAACAATTCTAACAGAGATGATAAAACAGAACCTAAAAATTTCTGATACTGAAGAGGTTGTTCCTATGGTTTATTCAGGAAAGCTTACAAGGGCTGGGATAGCGGATCTGGCGAAATTGGTTTTTAAGGCAGCAAAGAAAGGGGACAAAATTGCGAGTGTTATCTTAAACAAAGCAGGTCAGGAACTTGGGCTTCTGGCATATGCAGTTATTAAGAGATTAAAATTTGAAACTAAAGATATTGATATAGCTCTAATTGGAGGCATATTTAAACAAAAGGAATTTCTTTTAGAACCTATAAAATCTGTAATTCCATATAATATAAATTTTAAGGAACCGAGATTTCCCCCAGTAGTTGGTGCTTTTCTAATGGGACTTGAGAAGATCGACGAAGATATTCTCGGAAGACTTGATTCTGAAGTGGTTAAATATAAACTATGGGTATAAAAAACAAAGTAATCGTGATAGACCCTGGTCATGGTGGGAGCCAGGATGGCGCTATAGGACTGAAGGGGCTCAAAGAAAAGGACGTTAACTTGAAAGTAGCCCTGTATCTTGGCAAACTCCTCAAAAAAGAAAAGGCAAATGTCATTCTTACGAGAGAAAAAGACGAAGAGATCTCTCTTGATGAAAGAGTAAAAATTTCCAAAGATGCAAACGCCGACCTTTTTCTCTCAATCCACCACAATGCCAATGCCCAGATAGATAGAAGTATCAATCGAACTGAGATATACTATCCATGGGAAGATGACAGTCCTTCGCTTGATGTTGCAAACCTACTCTTTTATTATTTTAATAAATATTTTAAACTTCCAATCCTACCTCCGTTACCTGCTAAGTACCGGGTCCTTCGTGAGAATATTGAACCATCCGTTTTAGGAGAGGCATGTTATATCAGTAATACTGCAAGTGAAAAAGAACTGAGGAGTGCAGAGTATAATAGATTGGAGGCTATGGTATATTTTAAAAGCATTATTGATTATTTTGAAAGAGAAATTCCCAGAGTTAGATACCTCAAGTTCTCGCGTAATTCCCTGATAGCCAGTTTTCAAGATATAGACCCTTCTACAGTCAAACTCGTGATTGGCAGCAAGGAGATACCATATATCTATGATTATAAGTCAAATAAACTGAAAGCTATCTTTAGAGGAAAAAATGGTAAGCATATAGCCTCTGTTTCAGCAAGAAATTTAAATGGAAACATAACCCAACCCTGTGCAATAGAATTTTTTGTTGATAACCCTCCAGAGGATATTTATATTCATTTTTACCCTACTGCTCTACCACCCAAAATTGGGGAGAAGAACATACCGATTTCTCTTCGCATAGATGTAGTAGACAGACAAGGCAACCCAGTAGCTGATAACAAGCTGGTAGAGTTCAAGGCAAGCCCGGGGAGACTTACTTTTGATTCCTGTTATACAAAAAGGGGAAGAGTAAATAACTCTTTAATTCTTGAAGAGGGAAAGAAAACCGCATATCTGAGTGTCAAGTGTGAAGGGTTTAAAACGAAAAAGAAAATAAATATCAAAGCAACCGAAAAATTCCTTCTTACAGGTATAGTCCATTATAGTAACCGTCCAGTTAATGGGGCTATCGTTGAAGTAGAAAAATCTACTTTTATAACAGATGCAAATGGTAGATACTATCTATTTACAGAACCGGGAGAGAAAACTCTTACCGTTAGTAAAAGGGGTTTTTATCAGGTAAAAAAGAAATGCAATGTTCCAGATAAAACAGGTATGAACTCAGACATCGCATTAAAACCCATATATAATGGCCTTCTTCTGGATAAAAAAATCATAGTAGACCCTCAGGATATCTCATATATTACACTCAATGTTGCAAGACATATAAAGGATTTTCTTTATGTGTCCGGGGCTGATAGTTTCCTTATTCGTAATGGAGTTTATGAAAAAGTCGGGGAGGTTGAAAGAACAAGGTTTATAGTCTCACAGAGTCCTGAAAGATTGATCTGCCTATCACATTATAATAAATATCAAAAAGATGGTTCCAGATGTTACTATTATTATACTGACACAGAGAGCCAGAAGTTTGCAAAGATAGTCCAGAAATACATTGTAAAATACGGTAAAAGGTCTGATCTCGGAGTTGGTGAGTGTTCTTCGTATATGATTATCCATTCTCATTGCAAAAGAACACTCGTTGTGCCAGGAAATCTCTCGGAGGATAAATTCAGGGAAAAGTTAGAAAGTTACGCTTATAGAATTAAAGAGGCTTATTTTATATTCTGTGGAATCTTGGAAGATATGGGTTTGCGACAGGAAAAAATGGGTTCCCTTATGGGGAAAGTGACTGATAAAGAGGATAGACCTTTAAGCAGTGTTTCTGTGCTTGTCTCCAACGGACAGAGGCTGGTAACAGAAGAAAATGGTGAATTCCGCTTTATTTATTTGGATATCGGTAAAACCAGTCTTGTCTTTTCAAAGGAAGGTAAAAGGGTAGAGAAGGAGATAACAATAAAAAGGGGAAAGACTACCTATACGGAGATAATATTATGAAAAGACTGTTTAACTATTCACTATTCACCATTAACTATTTACTGCTTTTCTTCCTTTCATCCTGCTCATTAAATAGGTATGTTTTTTTGTGTGAAGAGAAGCCGTTTAAAAAAGAGATAGATGCCATTCTCCAGGATTCTCTATTGGTACCGGCAACGGTAGGTATAAAAATTGTCTCTGTAAAGGATAATTCTGTCTTATATGAATACAATGCAGATAAACTTTTCAATCCAGCATCAAATATGAAGCTACTGACATCAGCAGCCGCATTGGTAAAACTTGGTCCTGAATATAGATTTGAAACTGTTGTATATGGAAGTGGTGATCTTGAAGATGGTAAATTATCTGGCAACCTCTATCTAAAGGGCTTGGGAGACCCTGATTTAAAAACTCAGGACCTGGAAAAGTTAGTTAAAGACATAAAATGGCATGGCATTACGGAGATTAATGGAGATTTAATTGCAGACGACTCCTTTTTCGATGATGTAAGACAGGGCGCTGGATGGGCGTGGGACGAGCCACCGGTGTATTGGAACGCAAGGATTGGCGCGCTCTCACTAAATGAGAACTTGATTGGAGTAAGAATCAAACCGGGCAAGGAGATTGGTGACAGTGTCAGGGTAACATTGGAACCATCTACTAAATACGTTAAGATAGATAATCAAGGGATAACTGGTGCAAGCGGGTTTGAGAGTAACCTGACTGTAGATCGCATATTAGAGAGAGACACAAATATTATCGCAGTAGCGGGAACACTTGCAGTGGATTCTAAAGGAATAACAGTTTGGAGAAATTTAGAAAACCCCCCTTTATATACAATTACAGTTTTTAAGGAACTTCTGGAAAAAAGTGGTATTAGACTTGATGGTGAGATTAAAATTGGTATCTCTCCGTTAGACTCAGTTATTGAACTTGGAGTCCATTATTCAAAACCCCTGATAGAGATTCTTTACTATATGAATAAAACGAGTTCAAACTTTGTCTCTGAACAGGTATTAAAAACACTCGGGGCTGTCTTTAAATCTGAACCGGGCACATCAGAAGAAGGAATAAATGTGATAAAAGATTTTATAAGCCAAACTGGTATTGATGCTACTAAATACAGAGCCGTTGATGGCTCTGGACTTTCAACCTATGATATACTCTCGCCTTCCCAGATTGTCAATCTCTTAGTGTTTATGTTTAAGAGCTTTGAATATCAACCTGAATACTTAACATCACTACCTGTATCTGGTATTGACGGAACATTAAGAAAAAGGATGAATGAACCCATAGTTTTGAGACAGGTAAGGGCAAAGACAGGAACTCTAATCAGGGCAAGCTGTCTTTCGGGTTATGCTATAACAAAGAGGAGGGAGATTGTTGCCTTTTCAATTATGATAAATAATTTTCTTGGTGATGTAAATTCTATACGAGAAATCCAGGACAAGATATGCAAGGCACTTGTCAATTTCTGAGCGTCTTTGCCAATCTTGGAACATCAAAATAATCTCTCATAAAAAACCTTGCCTCTCTTAGTAGTAGATATAGCCATCTTAATGGGCAGATTTTCTCATCGGATTTAACAAATTCCAGTCTTACTCCTCGGGGGAAAATCTTTTTAAAAATGTAGACGCTTCTTGCTATATGAAATGGTGATGTTACAACAAGGCAGGATTTGAAGTTTTCTTTCTTTACTATTAGACCAGTGTAAAATGCATTTTCTGTGGTCTTTAAAGCCTCTTTTTCAATAATTGTGTCCTTGCGTGGAATACCGGAGGTTTCCTGCATAATCAAAGATTCGGGAACTTCTGTCTTGTTTGGTCCTCCTGAAAATATAACCTTCTTTGTCAATCCCTTGTTGTAAATTTCTTTTGCTTTCTTTACCCTTTGAGTTAAAGAATAAGAAGGGAAGTTATTCTTTTTTGGAGCACAACCAAGAACAATTACTGCATCCCAACCTTTGTTCATAGCCATAGATTTATTAAATTTGACCTTGTAGGGGCATATTATAATATGCCCCTACAATTTACGCCCAATCCTTCTTTTTCGGAAATCCTGTTTTCGCCTTCTTCTGTAATTACTCCACCCTCAACAATTTCTTTTTCTAGTCCCAGATGACCATCAAGATCTGCGTATTTTATGTTTTCAGTTGCAATTGCCAGGTGCGTTCCTGCGGTTATGGCTACCTTGGTTTCGCTCATACATCCGAGCATACATTTTATACCCGCTCCTTCTGCTGCTGCAGCAATCTTGGTAGCATTCATTATACCACCAGATTTCATAAGTTTTATGTTTATCAAATCACAGATATCTTCTCGTATCGCCCTTATTGTATCCTGCAGCGAATGGACACTTTCATCAGCCATCACAGGGATAGCTATCGAGTTCTTTACCTGTTTCATTCCTTGAAAGTCGTACGGTTTGACAGGTTGTTCAAGGAACTCAATATCATAGGGCTCCAATTTTTTACCTACCCATATCGCTTCTTTTACAGTATAGCCCTGATTAGCATCCACACGGATAGCCGGGGTGTAACCTATGCTTGCCCTTAATTGCTTGATCTTTTCAATATCCTCTCTGGGGTTAAGCCCAATTTTGATCTTCAGGATTTTGGCTCCATCTGTAATAAGCTTGTTTGCCTCTTCTATAGTTGCGTCTATAGGCTTAATACCGATAGTTATGGAGATTTCTACTCTGTCACCACCGCCACCAAGCAAGGTTTTTAGCGGCTGTTTTGAAACTTTACCAAGTATATCCCAGAGAGCAATATCAACCGCACATTTAGCGCTTGAATTAAATGAAATTGCGGAGTTTGCTTTGTTTATTAATGCTTCTATGTTGAGGGGGTCCTCACCTAAAAGGAGTGGTTTTATTTTATTCTCTATTATATCAATCACAGTACCCTGTGTCTCACCTGTTATTTTTGATGAGGGGGAGGCTTCACCGATTCCATAGATTTCAGAATCTGTTTTGATGACCAGGATTACACCCTCATACACGGTATGTGTTCCATAAGCAATCTTGAATGGTTGTTTTAATGGGATGCTTATCGGGATTGGTTTTATATGTGTAATTTTCATAATTTCTCCTTATTAGAAGGGTAAGACTGTTTGGCCTTTGGCGGGGCACCATGAGCCTGCGACCACCTTGTTAAAAACTGGTCTGGTAGTCGTCCCGCTAGGGTGGGGCGTATCATCGCAGACTAAAGTCTGCGGCTACC
>DAOUSS010000175.1 GCA_030627085.1 Candidatus Stahliibacteriota bacterium
ACACGAATATCATTTACCCTGTTAGATAACTCCATATCTAACAGGGCAGGTTAACAAATTGCACGAATTTCTTTTATTTTTGAGATGTTTTTATGTTATCCGTGCGGATCCGTATGGATTTGTATGCATTCGATTGATTTGTGTAATTCGTGGTGTCTTTTTTCTTGACAAATATGGATATTTATGGTATAATATTTTATAATTTGGGAGGTTCCATCAACGGGGTCGTAGTTCAGTCTGGTTAGAACGCTGGCCTGTCAAGCCAGAGGTCGCCGGTTCGAGCCCGGTCGGCCCCGTATTATCAAATGTTAAATCTTTAAGCATCAGGTTAGAGGTAGTGGCTAAATTCGAAACACCAACAACGGTGAAACTTAATGTCCAGAATTCAAATAGAATGCAAGGGATTCTGTATATGCGGATTTAGAATTTTGGGTTCGTTTGGAATGTGGAATTTGGAATTTAACAAGAGGGGTCTTCTATGAAAGGCCCCATTTTATTTATATGCCGATATTATTACCCGGAATACGAGAGTTAATAGAGGAAAAGGCTGACAGGGATATTATGGATATCCTTGTGGAAGCAAGCACACAGGATATTGCAGAGATCCTCTCTCAGCTTCCTTCCTCCGAGGCGTTATACATGTTCAATCTTCTTCCCGTTGAACTCGCTATAGATGTGTTCGAGGAACTTGATATAGAAAAGGAAAACGAGATACTTGGGGGTGTAGATGAGAAGAAGAAAATAGCAATACTCAACCGTATGGCACCAGATGACCGAGCAGACCTGTTTGAACAGCTGGACGAAAAACACAAGAAATACTACCTCTCTATAATGAAGAAGGAAGAGGTTGAGGATGTAGAAGAATTACTTTCCTATCCGCCTGACACGGCGGGTGGACTTATGACGACAGATTATGTGGTAGTATATGAATGGATGTCCGTGGGGGATGCTGTGAAGAGACTTAGGGAAATAGCGAAAGAGATTGATTTTGTTTATGAAATCTATGTTTTAAACAGGAAAGACCATCCTGTTGGTATCATAACATTAAAAGATCTTATAATGTGCAATCCAGACGAGCCAGTTAGTAAAATTATGAAGACAAGCATGGTAAGAGCACGGGTTGACGACAATCAAGAAAAAGTTGCAGCACTTTTCTCTAAATACGATGTAACCACGATGCCTGTCGTGGATAGAAAAGGAATTATGAAAGGGATAATTACGGTTGACGATGTTATAGATGTGATAGAGGAAGAGGACACGGAGGATATGTATCACTTTGGCGCCGCAGGAAATCCACCTGAAAGTTATTTCTCTGCTGGAATTTTTGGAATGGCGAGAAGAAGGATGGTATGGCTTCTTATTCTTGTCTTTGCAGGATTTCTTTCCGGTATGGTTATAGAACGCTACTCTTCCACGCTCCACCTGATGCTTATCTTAGCGAGTTTTATACCTGTGCTGACTGGTTCAGGTGGTAATGCCGGCACACAGGCGGCTGCCGTTGTTATAAGAGGAATTGCTGTAGGGGACATAAAGATAGCAAATATATGGAGGGTTATAGGGAGAGAATTCCTTGTTGGAGCACTTGTAGGAACGGGTCTTGCTTGCCTTACAGCGCTGCGGGCGATTCTTACGGGTAGCGGTGGTTTTGTAGGACTCATAGTGGGGTCTGCGATGATTATCTCTGTTGCAATTGCCACAGCACTGGGGGGATTTTTACCACTCCTTTTCAAAAAGTTGAACTTGGACCCTGCCCTTATGTCTGGACCATTTCTAACCACCATTATGGATGTTATATCACTCGGTATTTACTTTGAGATTGCGAGAAGAATGCTGAGGCTTATTGGATAGTTAGCAAAAAAATCCGATTCTTATGTAATTAGGACGTGGATACGATATAGTAAGTAGATTATTGTTCCAATAACCCAATGACTCAATAACTTAATGACTTAAACATATCTGCGTTTATCTGCGTCCTAAAGAATAATTTTATGTCTTACCCCATTTCCATAAAAGATGTTCTTCCAAATGTGTTGTCTTCATTAGGTATAAAGAAGGGCATAGAGAGACAAAGAGCAATAGTTGTATGGGATAAAGTCGTTGGTAGGGATATAAGGAGACATACAAAACCAAGGTATGTCAGGGGTAAAAAGATCTGGGTGGATGTTGATGACCCCATATGGATACAACAACTCTCCTTCCTCAAATCAAAAATCCTGAAGAAGTTGAATACAGAACTGGGAGAAGAACATATTGTAGATATAATATTTAAGTTGAAATCAGGTGGATAATCACAAAGACACGAAAACACAAAGATTTCAGATTGTAGATTTTAGTTTTTATAATATTTGTGTCATTCGATTGACCTGCCCCGTTAGATAGTAAACATCTAACGGGGTGAATGAAATTCGTGTAATTTTTCTTGACAGAGATGAGTTTTTATGTTATAATCCCACTCTATGAAAAGGTTTACATTTCCTGGCGGTACACATCCCGAAGAACACAAGTCCATAACAGCAGGAAAGCCCATCACAGAGGCAAAAGCATCTAATAAGGTTATCGTCCCACTCACCCAACACACTGGTTCTCCAGCAAAACCTATTGTTGAAAAAGGTGACAGGGTAAAGATTGGCACAAAGATAGGTGAACTGACAGGGTTTATCTCTGCAAATATCCACTCGCCCGTATCAGGAGAGATAGAAAAAATAGACCTGTATCTACACCCTGGTGGTGGCGAAGTGCTCTCTGTATTTATAGCCAACGATGGCACAGACAAATGGGAAAATTCAAGCGATAGGGATATTAATTCGTTTTCAGCAAAAGATATTATAGATATTGTAAAAGAGGCAGGGATAGTCGGTCTGGGAGGGGCAGCATTTCCAACCTATGTAAAACTCTCTCCACCCAGGGGAAAGTCATACCAGACACTTATCATGAATGGCTCGGAATGCGAGCCTTACCTCACCTGTGATGATCGTCTGATGATAGAAAAGCCCGAAGAGATTCTTCTCGGAGGAATGCTGATAGCGCGGGCAATAGGAGTTGAAAGATGCGTGATTGCCATTGAGGAGAATAAACCTGATGCCATAAGAGAGATGGAGAAATTGGTGAGGAATTATGGTTTTGAACTTGCTGTGTTGAAGACAAAATACCCAGAGGGTGCCGAAAAACAACTGATATGGGCGATAACAGGTAGAGAAGTTCCGAGTGGGGGCTTGCCTATAGATGTGGGGGTGTGTGTCCAGAATGTTGGGACCGCACTTGCAGTTTATGAGGCGGTGAGGTTTGATAAACCACTTATTGAGCGTGCGGTTACAGTCACAGGGGCAGTAAAAAATCCGTCAAATTTTAAGGTTAGGATAGGCACGAGTTTTAAACAGTTGATAGACGATGCAGGGGGGTATCTTGGCGAAGCAGGCAAACTGATTGCAGGTGGACCTATGATGGGTATAGCACAATACTCCGATGAGGTGCCTATTGTTAAGGGAACTACCGGTATACTTATACAAAAAAAAGAGGAATCTATTCCTCCTCTCCAGACACCCTGCATAAGATGTGGCAGGTGTGTTGATGTATGTCCTATGAGACTTCTGCCAACAAGGATACTGGCATTTATAGAGAATGACGATTTCTCTACTGCAAAGGAACTGGGGGTACTTGATTGTATAGAATGCGGATGCTGTGAGTATGTGTGTCCTGCAAGGAGACCTCTTATTCATAATTTTAAACTCGCAAAGGTAAGAGTGGGAAAGTAATTAGGCAGTTGTGCGGTTATGCAGTGTTGGGGTTAGATGAAAGGAAAAGAAAAATGATTTTTCATTTTGCAATTTGCAGTTTCCATTTTTCATTGTTGTAATGTTTAGAGTTTCGCCATATCCCCATATAAGAGATGAGGTAACCACAAAGAGAATAATGTATACTGTGATTGCCTCACTCATGCCAATATTTGCTGGT
>DAOUSS010000323.1 GCA_030627085.1 Candidatus Stahliibacteriota bacterium
GTCATTCACCCCGTTAGATAGTAAACATCTAACGGGGCAGGGAGGGGAGGGAAAAGAATCTTTTGTAATTCCTTAATACTGAACATTCTCTGTGGTTAAATTTTTGACAATACTGTAATGGTAATACAGGAATAAAAAATGAATACCTGGGAAAAGATGATGGATATTGACAGAAGATGGATCTATCTTCTTGTCGGTATCTGCGTGTTAATTCCACTTATACGTCCCGTTGGACTACCCACATTTACAACTCCATATACACAGGCACTATTTGATTACATAGATAAGATTCCCCCGGATGGACCTGCAATTCTTATATCGTTCGATTTTGACCCCGCTACTGCCCCGGAACTCCTGCCAATGGCACAGGCAATCCTGAGGCATTGCTTTGCCAAGGATATAAGTGTATTGTGTCTTGGACTATACCCAACATATATCGGTATGATAGATATAGCTCTCTCAAATGTGAAGGACGACTATGGAGCAAAAAGCGGTGAAGACTTCGTTTTTCTCCCATTCGTCCCCGGATACACTGCAGTTATGCTATCTATGGGTGAGGATATAGAGAGGACCTTTGGCAGGGATTACTATGGTGTTCCACTTGATTCCCTACCAATGATGAACCACATAAGGAACTATGATGATATTGCACTTGTTGTTTCAATATCGGGTACACAGGCGCCACGGTCATGGGCAGTGCTTGTTGGAACTACATACCATGTAAAGGTCGGGGTTGGGACAACTGCCGTATCCGCTGCTGAATTTTATACCTTCCTCCAAACAGGCCAGTTTGTTGGTATGCTTGGGGGACTTAAGGGGGCTGCAGAGTATGAAAATCTTATCCATGCAAAAGGATATACCAAGAAGGACACAAGAAAGGTAGCGTCTATGGGAATGGATGCGCAATCTTTTGTGCATCTACTTATGATTGTCTTGATAGTTATTGGTAACATCGCTTACTTCAATATAAGAAAAAAGAAGGCAAGATAGGGCTAATTGTGAAGGAGGATTGATGTCTTATAACCCATGGGTATGGTTCGCCGCATTTCTTACACTTTGCACATTTTCGTTTCTATGGAGGGATAATCCGTTTTATAAGTTCGCAGAACATCTCTTTGTTGGTGTATCAGTTGGATACACAATATCGATACTTTATCATAACTCCTTCATGCCAAGAGTCTGGGAACCAATAGTTACTAATCATCAATACTATGTCTTACTTCCCACTTTACTCGGCTTGCTTGCCTTTGCCATATTTTTTAAAAAGATCTCGTGGCTTATTAGGTATCCTATTGCCTTCATCATGGGGTCTACATGCGGAATATCTATCCCGAGAAGTTTTGAGGGCTATATATTTAAACACACACAGAGCACTATCACCGCCATCTCTCCCGGATTGCCTCCTTTTCTCTTGATAAGTAATATAATAATGGTCATCGGTGTAATTACAACCCTTCTGTATTTTTATTTCTCTCTTGAACACAAAGGGGTTATGGGCAAGGTTGCAAATGTAGGTATATGGTATATAATGCTTGCATTCGGCGCCTCCTTCGGTTACACGGTTATGGCAAGGGTTTCTCTCTTAATCGGCAGGCTACAGTTTCTTCTCCATGACTGGCTCGGCGTAATAAAATAAAAGGTAATTATAAAAGTTTTGACACTAACTGGTTAAAAATA
>DAOUSS010000180.1 GCA_030627085.1 Candidatus Stahliibacteriota bacterium
CTTCTTACCATACAACAATTTTACACCAGATTTTTCCCTCTATCCACCATTTTCTTTTTTCAGGTCTGACCCCACATATAACCCATGTAGGGCAAAGCTCTCTACCTGTCGGTAGACAGGCAGCTTTGCGATAAATGTCCGGTGTAACTTGAATACTTGAGCCTGACCCCATTATCCTGACCCCATTATCCCGTAGTTATTTTTTCCTCAAAATCATTGATTGAAAGTGAGGTTCCCCTTTTTCTAAAGGGATCGTTTTAAAATACAGGGTCGCAAAAAAATCTGCTACAACCTCTTTAATTCGTTGATCAGAATAAAAGGAAAAGAACCTTTTAGGTCTATAAAAGTCATCTTCCCATATTCCTTCAAATTCAGTCCCACCATATACTCCCATATAAAACAAACCTGTCGGTTTTAGCACAGCCCGAATGCCTTCCAATACTTCAGGGAGCTCTTTCTTGGGTGTATGAAGCAAACAGTTTAAAGCCCAGACAGCATCAAAACTTTCTTCAGGAAATCCCAAGTTATAGAAATCCACCACAAATGCTGTAAGCTCCTTCTTCCGACATAGCCTAACCATCTCGAAAGACATATCAGTACTAATAACTTTAAGCCCACTATCTTTGAAAAATTTGCTATCCTTTCCCGTTCCTGCACCAATCTCCAATAGAGTTTTTTTCTGCTCTTCTTTGAGTAGTGCTAAGAAATGATCTCGTTCTTGAATTTTCCAGGTAGCGATCCCTCTTTTATCTCGATCTTGAGCATATCGATCATATATCTTTGCAAAGTTGATTCTCATCTCATAATCCATCCTTAGAAGCCTCTTACCTGTAGGGCGGAGCTTCAGCTTTACTGTGCAATGTAGGGCAAAGCTTTAGCTTTGCGATAAAGGAGAAGCCTTGCAATGTCCAAAGCGTAAACTGAAAAAATAGCCTGCCCCCTTTTTCTCTATCTTCTTTCAATCGCTTCCTTTATTCTAAACAATACATCTTCAGCAAAGCCATGAAAGTTTTTACTCTCTTTATCCGAAACAAAAATTCCACCACCGTAGAGGTCTATATTTCTTTTCATTCGCTCTTATCATATTATATTAATTCTTTTCTTTCTTAAAATATCCGTTATAAATGAATCGTTACTCTTTATTTTGGAATTAAACTCCTCCTGACTTATGCTGATGATATTTATTTCTCGCTCTGTCAGTTTTTGTAATTGAGCAATTTTCTTGTGGAGCAACACAGTGCTATGATTACCAATTACAATGATGTCAATGTCGCTGAAGGCATCCATCTTGTCTTCTGCGTAAGAGCCATAAATGAAGGCCTTCTTGATACCTTTTATATTGCTTAAAGCAGTCTTTAACTGCTTTTCAATTCCGATTGTTTTCAGAATGATTTTTTTATATTCCTTATAAAGCGGATACTTCTTGTTTAGAGAGTAATATTTTTGATTGCCAATCACTTCACTCTTGAAAAGTCCCTCTCGTTCAAATTCATTTAGCTTTTTAACAAGATTCCGTTTATCTACACCCAGACGACGCACCAGCTCATTAATATAAAGACTTTCATCCTCGTGTAGAAAATAGAATGCAAGAAGTGATTGCGCGATTTTAGATGTTATAGAAATCAATTTCCCTCCTGGTGTTACATTTTACACCTATAAGTGTAACACAAAACACCGCAAAAGTCAAGAAAAAAGTTATCTGATTACGCACCTGCCTGCCGGTAGGCAGGGAGGACGTTCACCCCGTTAGATAATTTCATATCTAACGGGGCAAGAAGTTCACTGAGAAGATGATGTAGGCACGTCTGTCCCGTCAAAGGCGGGGAATTTAATTCGTGCAGTATAATGTAGGGTAAGGCTTCTACCTGTTGGTAGAGAGGCAGCTTTGCGATATCTAAACCCTTGCAATGTCCAGTGTGGGGCAAGGCTTTCTACTTGTCGGTAGACAGGCAGTTTTGCAATACCCAAACCGAATAACTGCTAACCTGTCTCCTTTTCCCTACAATTAGTGGATTGACCTCACTTGCTATGGGTTCTTCGTTTTTGTGGCTATCGCCCACAAATAAAAATTCTCAGGGGAAATCGTCTTTAGTTTATTTAGGATATTAAATTTCTCCGGAAGATAAATGTCCTTTATTCTATTAACATCTCTTCTGTATTGTTTCAATTTTTCCATGTCTATATCCAGATGGCTATTCTTAATTAAATAAGCAAGACAGGCAACTTTTGAAGCATCTTCTTTGGCGTTTAAAAGAGAATATCTGCCACCCACTATATGACTTTTAATTCGTCTTATTCCATCTCTGAGTTCTCTCGTATAATTGTTCTCAATACTCCCACGAAAATCCAACTGGCAAAGGAGAAATGAACTCTTTATTGAATCGTTCAAAAATTCGGCAATCGGCGAATTGATATTGCGGTAAGAAGCTTCAAGTTGAGCAATTTTTTTATAAGTCGCGCTGACTTCTTTAAGCTCGGTTACGTACTCAAATAAAATTCCAAGGTCGTATAATTGTTTTATAATTTCCATTGATTTTCCTTTACTATAGGGAATTCCTATAGATGTGGGGGCGAAAGCGCTTAATTTATCTCCAGTGAAGCTGTTTAATGTGGGAATTTTTACTTTAACTTTTCTCTCAACTTCAAAGAATGGAAGAACGATTGGTTTTTTAATGGATTTAGAAAAAGGCGAATTTATCTGTACAATGTCAAGCAGAACATAAGAATCTCTCTTTTCTATAGAAGAAGCATAATAGAATTTAAAATGTCTTTTAGGTATTTCGTGGCTTGAAGGTCTTTTATCTTCCTCCCATCTCTTAAATACTCTCTCTTTTATAATTGTATTAAATACCTTTTCTAATAGCTCGTCCCCATCCTTAGTTATTATATCAATATCAATAGAAAGCCGTTTCAATTCAGGAACGAGCAGCATTAAACCGGTGCCGCCTTTAAAAATCAGATTGATGCCGTTTTCAACTAAATTTCCAAGTAGTTCAAATGCATATATTGCCTTCTCTATCAATATTGGGTCTGCGTTTATCTCTTTGTGTTTATTCTTTATCCATTCACTTTGAAAACATCTCCTCCTAACCATCTTTCAACTCCTAAATATACTATTGCGACATTTTACCAAAATGTCGCATTGGTCAATTTAACAAATCCCTTATTATATTCTGTATCCTATCCTTTATTTTCCTACTGTAAGCATAATCGAGCACCATAGCCATATCAACGCGATAGTTTAAAACTACATTAGAGACAATTTTCTTGTATTCTTCCATATCTATAAGATTAATCTTTTTAGTTTCCATAAATAGGTCAACAACTATTTTCTCTATTTTCGCTAAATACTGATTCTTGGGCTCACGGGAAGAAATGGAAGGTCTTAATACAACGGTTTTGGCTTTTAATTCTACAAATTTTTCTGCTTCAATTTTGTAGGGATTTAGATATACATTGTAGCCGTTATCTGATAGAAAGTCTTTTAAGGATTGAAGGAAGTCCTTATCAGCGTTAACGAAAGTCACAAATTGGCTTGGCAGGTGGTGAAAGAAACCCTTTATCTGTTCAGTGCTCCAGCAAGAAAATTCAAGAAGGGGAAACTTCTCTTTTATTAATGTTATAATTTTTTCTACGGGCTTTGTGTCCAACACCAATTTCTCTTTTATGGTGGAATACCACCCTTTCCCCGCTTCATAGATAAGTCCCTCCTTTTTTAAGAGATAAAGACATTGTTTTAGAGTGTTTTTTTTGAACTCGATCTCTCCAGCGAAGTATTTCTTCATATCGTTTATGTGGAAATAATATTTGCCCTTTGCGTAATTGATGATATGTTCCTTAATAGTTGTTTTCTTCATTATCCCTCCTGCACTTTCAAACAAAAATCAAATTGGACGCAAATAC
>DAOUSS010000340.1 GCA_030627085.1 Candidatus Stahliibacteriota bacterium
AGTTTATGACGAGTGGACAGCCATACTTTGCGCAGGATGCTAATAGAACTTATGAGAGGAGTTTTATAAGGTGGAGTGGTGGCGGATGGTGGGGTACCAGATACTGTACTGATTTCTTTATCCGTGCAGTTGTGAAGGGACATATGCCAATAGGCGTTGAGGAGACTCCACTGCCTTCCTACTATCATATCTCAAAGGTCTGTCCCAATCCTGGCAAGATAGTTACGATCTCCTACGAGATTCCAAGAGAGTCTATGGTGTCTCTCAGGATATACGATGTCTCAGGTAGGCTTGTGAAGATACTGTGGTATGGTCCGAGGTTTGCCGGAGCCTATACCACGACCTGGAACGGAAAGGATAACAGCGGTAAGGTAGTTCCCCAAGGTGTCTACTTCTGTCAACTTGTAGGTCCGGGGGCAGTCTCCACCAGGAAGGTCGTCCTGGTAAGGTAAAATGTAGTTATGGGAGTGGTGTCTATACTTGCAGTAGGACTACCCGAGGGAAACCGTGAAAAGTGAGGAGGCAAATATGAAGGAGGGATGTATTCTACTGACGATAGGTCTCCTTATCGCTCCTTTGCCTGTGTGGGGAAGAAAAGGATGTAGGAACTATGCATTCGTCCCGGGATTTGATGGGTTTGAAACAGGATACTCTTATGCACCTAACTCCATACCCGACGACAGCCTCCCAAACCCAATATTGAGCAGTCATCCTGAATGGGTAGACCTGTATTGGAAGGCCTGGCATATTGCTAAGACGAAGATCCAATATGGCACTCCACAGAATGGATTTGTTGACAAATATATGGACGAGGGGTTTAACCCCAATATATTCCAGTGGGATAGTTGTTTTATGATGATGTTTGCTCGGTATGGATATAATGTATTTCCAAGTATTATAACACTTCACAACTTCTACCGTAAACAGCACGCCAACGGCTTCATCTGTAGAGAAATACGAGAGTGGAACGGCTCAGACTATTGGAGTGAAACAGATCCATCAGCAACCAATCCACCACTATTTGCATGGGCTGAATGGGAGCACTACAGAGTTACTGCTGATACTTTAAGACTGGATACCATATTGCAGCATTTGACAGATTATTATCAATGGATAAAATCAAACAGAACCAGAGCCAACGGATTATACTGGTGGTCAAATTTAGCCTCTGGTATGGATAATTCACCCAGAGGTATAGGCGCATACACCTGGATTGACTACTCTGCACAACAGGCATTGGCTGCACTTTATATATCAAAAATTGCACAGGTAATTGGAGATGATACAACCCGTACTGAGTACGAGAATGA
>DAOUSS010000215.1 GCA_030627085.1 Candidatus Stahliibacteriota bacterium
CTCCGCCAACAGGGTCATTCCTATTACAAGATATGGGTATCAGCGTAATAGACATCAACAAAATCGAAATTGCGATTCTTCCGCCCTGTAATAAGTTCCACGTTGGTGTAGAGTACAATTTTTGATATTTCATCTGTAGCATTTTTAGGACGCAGATTTACGCAGTTTATCAAGATTTTTTTGTTTTAATTCTTACTCTTCACTTTATCCTTTATCCTTTTGCCTTTATTTACGGTATAGGGTCATATCCTCCTCTGCTAAAAGGATTACATCTCAGAACTCTCCGTATCCCAAGTGCTATTCCCTTAAAAACACCATATTTTAATATTGCCCCCTTCGTATATTCAGAACAGGTGGGATAGAATCGGCAACTCGGTGGGAACAGTGGGGAGATCATCTTCTGATAGATAGTTAGAAGGATGATAAAGAAAATTCTCATACGCACAACCTCTTTCTTCCCTTTGCTCTTCTTCTATTAAGTATAGTTCTGCCATCTTTTGTCGACATTCTTTTTCTAAACCCGTGTTTGTGATGGCGCTTGATCTTAGATGGTTGATAAGTCCTCTTCGGCATTTGAACCCTCCTGTTATCAGTTATCGGTTATCGGTGATCAGTTGTCTAAAATCTGCAATCCATAAATGGTCTTTGGTCTGCTTGCCCCGTAGAAGCGTAGCTATTCAACAGGGCTTGCCCCGTTGGCGCGAATCGACCTTACGGGGTAGTCTGTCATCTGTTGTCTTTCTCCATCTAACCAACTAACAAACTTACCAACTTTTCCCCCTTCTCTCTTCCCTCTTCTCCGAACTCTACCCCCAGTCCGACTCGAACGGACAACCTACTGGTTCGTAGCCAGTTGCTCTATCCAGTTGAGCTATGGGGGCGTTCTACGCCGCCTGGGAATCGAACCCAGAACCCACGGATTAAGAGTCCGTTGCTCTACCTGGTTGAGCCAGCGGCGCGTTAGAAATATTTATCTTAACAGCTTTTTGCTGTGATCAGTATGTAATTCAACTCTGTTATTATAACACGAACTGCCATAAATGTCAAGAAAAAAATATTAGTGTGTGTTATGTAACACTCAAAAAACTTGACATATCTCGATTTTTAGTTTATAATTATCACCATTATCACCATTTATAACAACTTGACGGACGGGAGCTTGTGTATAATTAGGAGGAATCATGCATAATATTGAAGCACTCAAGGAAAACTTGATAGCAGGGAAGGCAGATGAGGTTAGAAAGAATGTAAAAGAAGCACTATCCCTCGGTCTATCTGCCCAGACAATACTTGACGAAGGTCTGGTAAAGGCAATGGATATAGTGGGAAAGAGATTTAAGGCAAACGAGATATATGTGCCGGAAGTCCTCATTGCCGCAAGGGCTATGCATGCCGGTATGGATATACTAAAGCCTCTGTTTGTGAAGCAAGGGGTTAAGAAAATAGGCAAAATTGTGATAGGCACAGTTAGTGGCGATTTACACGATATAGGCAAGAATCTTGTGGCGGTTATGATGGAGGGAGCAGGCTTTGAGGTCATAGACCTGGGGGTAGATATATCACCAGAGAAGTTTGTTGATGCCGTGAGGAAAGAGAAGCCCACCTTCCTGGGTATGTCTGCCCTTCTCACAACGACGATGCTCTCTATGCTCAAGGTCATTAATGCCCTGAAAGAAGCGGGTCTGAGAGACAAGGTGAAAGTAATCACTGGTGGTGCTCCAGTAAGTCGCGAGTTTGCAAAAGAGATCGGTGCAGATGGGTATGCAGATGATGCGAGGGGAGCCGTTGAGATAGCAAGGAAACTTATGTAGAAAGGGGACAGTATGAGACTTATAGATATAGTAAAAGAGAGAAAAAGTAGAATGGTTGTGCCTCTTGCTGGTTACACAGGTAGAAAACTCACAGGAACGACAATAAAAGAGAATCTCTTTTGTGTGGATGCCTACTCAAAGACTATTGAGGCGCTGGTTCGTGAATATAAGTCGGACGCAATCTTTCCCTTTATGGATGTTGTGGTTGAATCCGACGCCTTGGGAATGGAGACAATATATCCTGATGACGATTCTCCCTATCTAAAAGAACACCCCATCAAGACCCTTCGTGACATTCAGAAATACGAGATTCCAGATCCAGACAAAGACGGAAGGATGCCTATATATCTGGAACTTTCGAAAAGGTTGAAGAATGATATAGGAAAGGATACCTTGATTGGGATGTATGTAGACGGTCCATTTACCCTTGCCTCCCAATTTATGAATGCACAGGAACTTGCACTGAAGACAATAGATGACCCTAATCTTGTTAAGGGGGTTCTCGATTTTGCTACAGAGGTTGTTATCAGATACGGGAAGGCTCTTGAAAGGGCAGGAGTCGATATGATTATGATTCTTGATCCCTTTTGCAACATAGTCTCACCACGAACATTCTCAAATCTTATTCAACCCTTTATTCAAAAAATAGTGAAGAATATGGATGTTATCACTATACTTCATATTTGTGGTAATACCAGACACCTTATAGAACATATGGCAAATAGCGGAGTAGATGCACTTTCACTGGATGCACCCTGCGACTTAAAAGATGTCGCTTCACGGGTGCCTGATAATGTGGTCCTTATGGGAAACATTTCACCAGTGAATGTTATGCTTCGAGGTGACGAAAAAATGGTAAGGAAGGAGGTGAAGGCTCTTCTTGAATCTATGAAAGGGATTCGTAACTTCATATTATCCACAGGTTGCGAATGTCCCCCGGAGACTCCGCACAGTAATATAAGGACATTTATGGAGGTTGGAAGGAGATACGGATGAAATAGAAGCCCAGCGACCGCATCAGCGAATCTTCCTACACTTTATAGTTGCGATCTAGAAAGAGAGCTCCATTATGCTTATATACATACTCATATAAATGTGTGTCTTTTATTACGGATATTGGTGTCAGTTCTGCTTAACATCTTAAGACACAAGAGATTATGGCGATACTTTTTTAGGCCGTCCTATTCTTCGAGTACTTATCTTAAATCGTAATCTTGTTACACTTTGTATACTAAAATAAAGGTAGTAATTTCTCTGAGAACTGCCGGCAGATTCACGCTAAAAAAGTTCTATATTGCTAAACCAATGTTTCGTTACAACTCTTTATCTAATAAAAGA
>DAOUSS010000033.1 GCA_030627085.1 Candidatus Stahliibacteriota bacterium
CTTGCAATCTGCCTAAAAAACATAATGGGGATTGGATCTGTTTGAAAAATTTTTGGATTTTGATTTGTCATTTTGCATTTTGATATTTGATTTTTAATATTATATATACGAACTCTGTGGTGGATGTTATACACAACAATATAAAAACTAAGGGGAGATAGGAATAAGGTGGAACTTTCAATCATAATCGTCAACTATAATACGGAAGAAGAACTCTTCCAATGCATCTCAAGCATCACTAAAAGCAGAATAAATGTGGAGTCCGAAATAATTGTCGTTGACAATGCGTCAAAGAAGGACAGTCTTAACAGAGTGAAGAATGCATTTAATATCTGTATTCTACAGAATGCGAGAAATGTCGGATTTGCGAGAGCGGTAAACCAGGGAATATACCATTCTGAAGGCAACTATATACTTCTGTTGAATCCTGATACCATGGTAGAAGAGAATACTATTCAAATCCTTTTAGATTACATAAAAGAAAAAAAAGACGCAGGCTGTGTAGCACCGGCTATTACATATCCTGACGGGAAACTACAACCTTCGGCAAGAAGCTTTCCCACATATACAAAGGCATTTTTTGGAAGGCAATCTCTGCTTACAGGACTCTTTCCAAACAACCCTATTACAAGGTCATATTTATCGCTGGATATGGACCGTACCAATCCACAAGAGGTTGACTGGGTAATGGGAGCATGCTTTATAACAAAAAGGGAAGTCCTGAACGAGGTTGGTTTTTTTGACGAGAGGTTTTTTTTGTTTGTGGAAGATGTAGACTTCTGTTACAGACTAAAGGAACACAAATATAAAGTTTATTATGTCCCCTATGTAAAGGTTATTCACAAATTTGGAGCTGCCACCAATAAATCCTGGTATCGTTCTGTGCTTTCACATAACTATGGAATGTTTAAATTTTTCGAAAAGCATTACAATCCAAACATAGCTTTGAAGTTTTTATTATTCCTCGGTCTTACTTTGAGGATTTCGTTTCTATTTATATTTCATATAATTACAAACCCTTTTAAGAAACCGGTATTTCCTCGCAGTATCAGTAAATGAAAAGTACTCTTTGTGTTCTTCGTGGTGAAAAATAGACTGTAGGGCCCGGTTATTTGTGGGAAAGGTCTCCTGACCTTGATTACTTGGCACAAATTGAATTTGTGCCTACAACCGTGGGAGCGGTTTCCTAACCGCGATATTGTCGAGACTAGGAAGTCTCTCCCACAGGTAGGGACGAACTGCTGTCCGCCTAGTCTGCTTTAACCACACCTGTCTACCCTGCCTACCGACAGGCGGACGACAGGTAGAAAGTTCACAAAGAGCAAAGCATTATTTAAAAAACCAACATAATTAATTTCTTTGAAAATTTAAAATCTTGGTGTTCTTTGTGCCCTTTGTGGTGAAAAAAGGACTATCACAATATGATAAAGGAAAGATTACTTATATTTTCAAAAATCGGACTCCTTTTTGATATACTATTCACTATTGTTGCCTTTTATCTTGCTTATCTTTTAAGGGCATTCGTTATTCCTCTACCTGAAAATGCACCCCTTGAATTCAATTCACTTGCCTGGTTACTGTTCATTATCATCCCTGTATGGGTAATACTGCTTTCCTATGAGAATGCCTATATTACTCCTGAGAAGAAACCTCGTGATACATATCTCCCTGCTATAAGAGCGGTCTTTTTCGGAACTCTTATCCTTCTCGCTGCAATATTTATACTGAAGGCAGTCACACAGTCACGACTTTTTGTAATACTCTTTTCAGTGATTGATGTAGTCTTCCTTATATGCCTGCGTAAATGGCTTTTCCCTCTGCTTGCCTCACGGGAAAATAAGGAGGTGCTTATTGTAGGAAATAAAGAAGATACGAGTTTTGTTAAAGAGTTCCTCTCTTCTTCTCCTTTTAGATTTAACATAAGAGAATTTCTTGAAGACAACAGACAATTTGACCGCCTCGTTGCCGACTGGATAGACTGGGTTGTAATCGCTGCCTCACCTGTGAAATTCTCTCAGTACGAAGACATCATACTTTCTTGTAGAAAGATGGGAATACCAGTATCCTTCGCAATAAAAGAAAACTATGCATTCGCCAGAACGAGATTTGATATAGAAGCATATAATGGGCTATCACTCCTGAGCTTTTCTACTGCACCGGAGCTGTCTCCTTTCCTTGTTATGAAATATATATGTGACAGAATAATTGCCCTGTTATTGCTGTTTCTGCTATTTCCCGTGTTTTTTATAACTGTCCTGCTAATAAAGATAGAGTCAGAAGGTCCTGTTATATTTAAACAACAACGGTGTGGATTGAATGGTAAAATATTCAACCTTTATAAGTTCAGGACCATGGTGAAAGAGGCAGAAGGAAAGATGGATGACTTTTTCTATTTAAACGAAATGAACAGAGTCGTCTTCAAGATGAGAGACGATCCAAGAATAACAAGAATAGGTAGGATACTTAGAAGAATGAGTCTTGATGAATTACCCCAACTTATAAATTGTGTAAAGGGAGATATGAGTATAGTGGGACCAAGACCGCCCATCTCAAAGGAGGTAGAAAACTACACTTTACAGGAAAGGAGAAGGTTATCAATGAAACCCGGGCTTACATGTATATGGCAGGTATCGGGCAGGAATGAAATTGATTTTGATAGATGGATGGAACTGGACCTTGAATATATAGACAACTGGACACCTCTTCTGGATATAAAACTCGTTCTCCTCACCATTCCCGCTATCCTGTCAGGTCAAGGAGCCTATTAAAAGGGAAGGGAATTATACTCTCTCTATATATTTTCCTGTTCTCGTGTCAATCTTTATAGTGTCTCCTATATTGATAAAAAGCGGAACTGTGACTTTCAATCCGGTTTCCAGCACCGCGGGTTTTGAGCCGCCTTGAGCTGTATCTCCTTTCACTCCCGGGTCTGTCTCCACTACCTTCAGTTCACAAAATGTAGGAATATCTACACTCACAGGTTGTCCTTCTGCGAATATAACAGAAACTTCTTCGTTCTCCTTCAGGTATGGGATACAGTGAGATAGCAGAGATGATGGAAGTGATATCTGCTCATAGGTCTCTGCATCCATAAAGAAAAATAAATCCCCCTCTTTATAAAGACATTGCATCTTTTTCTCTTTCATCCATACTATTTCAATTCTTTCTCCCGCTCTGAATGTTTTCTCTACAACCGCACCATCCTTCAGCCTCTTGAACTTTGTGCGAACAAATGCACCACCTTTCCCTGGTTTTACATGCTGAAAGTCAACAAGCGCCATCAGTTCCCCTTCAAGTTTTATTGTTATACCCTTTTTGAAATCTGCAGTAGTTGCCATAAAGCCTCCCATAATTCCATTTGGTATTGTCAAAAATCTAACCACAGAGAACACTTCGTGAAGAGCGAAGAGGGAAAAGCGAAGGGCGAGAAATCATATATCCCTTCTCTCTCATCTCTCTTCCCCTTTCTCTCCTCTGTGACCTCCCTGCCCCGCCAAGGGTGTGGCGTGGTTAATGCATATTCTGGGATTATTTTTCGCAGTATCTAATATCAAAACTTAAAATGCAAAATGATTGGGAATCTAAGTTTTGATATGGACTTACGAGGATATGTTAAAGTTATTGAGTCCTGATGGAATAACCCACGCATTCCACCCTATACGCTATCGCTACAGGGCAAGCAGGATAAATTATTAGGTCATTAAGTTATTAAAGGGTCAATTGTCTGCTAATGTAGATAGTTAATGACCTAATTACCTAATAACTTAATTACTGTCTTTATCGGTGTTATTCGGTGTTTAATAATATCTCTTTCAGGAAACTTCTGCCGTTTTCTATCTCCACTTTAAAGTAATCTGCAAGAGTTCTTGCAAGATCGCTCATATTCCTTGTCTTCAGATTTATTCCCGGGTTGATTATCTTGCCGGTTATGAGTAACGGAACATACTCTCTGGAATGGTCTGTAGATGGGGTAGTCGGATCATTGCCGTGATCGGCAGTGATGACAAGCAGGTCATTCTCTTTTAATTTCTCCGTACAGGAAGGTAACCATCTGTCAAATTCCATAAGCCCTTTTGCAAAGCCCTCTACATCATTGCGGTGTCCCCACAGCATATCAAAATCAACGAGTGTGGCAAATACAAGTCCATTCTTTACCCCGGGCATAGTTTTTAATACCGTCTCCATTCCCTCTCTGTTGCTTTTTGTATGAATTGAATCTGTGAATCCCTTTCCGCCGAAAAGGGTGTCAACCTTTCCTATACCCATAACAGAAAATCCGTTATCTTTGAGTATATCAAGAAGCGTGGGGGATGGGGGGGTAAGCGAATAATCCTTCCTTTCGGGTGTTCTCTTGAAATTTCCTACAGTTCCGATAAATGGCCTGGCTATAACCCTGCCTATATCAGGAAATAATTTTCTTGCAATCTCACACATCCTGTACAGTTCCTGTAAAGACACTACATCCTTGTGGCAGGCAATCTGGAATACTGAGTCTGCCGATGTGTACACAATGGGATATCCTGTTTTAAGATGCTCCTTACCCAGTTGTTCGATTATAACGGTGCCGGAACAGGGACGACCGCCTAAAACCTTTCTTTTGATAGCCTTCTCAAACTTCTTTATCATATCATCAGGGAGACCTTCCGTAAATACAGGGAAGGGCTTGTCGAGTATAACGCCCATAAGTTCCCAGTGGCCAGTAATGGAATCCTTACCGGGAGATAATTCCTGTAGTTTGCCGTAGGATGCGAGAGGGGACGGGGATGGAGGAACATGCCTTATATCTGCTATGTTTCCGAGCCCGAGTTTTTGGAGCGTGGGGAGCGACAGGTCTTTATAAGCTTTTGCTATATTGGGTATGGTATCACTTCCCTCGTCGCAATAATCTGCAGCATCGGGCAATTCCCCGACACCGCATCCATCCATTAGCAGGATTAATGCACGCTTCTCTCTCATAGTTTAGTATAATGTAGTTTGTAGGCACGAATTGCATTCGCTCACACAACCCCCTTTTTCCTTTAAAAAATTAATTAATGTCAAGGAAATTTGATCTTTCTTTTATCCTGGTTCTAAACATATAAAACCTGGATTCAATCTCCCTTAGAAAAAGCCAGAGTTTGTTCCCCTGTGGTTCCTTGGGATAAGAAATTGGCCGTGGGGAACTGAAAGAGAGTTTTGAAAGATCCACTGTCCTGTCCAGATTACATATTGTCTGTCTTCCGTCTGGAAGAATGATCTCAACGGAAATTGGAATTTTTTCTTTAAACTTTATTATATCCCCCTCCATAATAGCGGATAGGTGGATACTCTCCCTCCTCCTCCACCATTCATCTATTTCATCCATATCAGTAATCCAGATATCGCCTTTTTCTCTTGCGTAATTCACTATTTTTTTCAAGATATCAAAATTTTCTACAAGTGCATTAGGGTGACTATAGATTATCGTGGGCTCTCCCATAAGAGAGTTTCTCTCTATAAGGGATGTGAAATAGTTCCTTACTCCTTCTTTTGTATGTTTTGACATAAGGAGGCTCTCTATACATATCGGGTGGACAGAAATCTGCAGAAGATTTCTTTTGTGGTCGGGGAAGAAGGGAAGATCGTCATAGGAATATGAAAACTCTGATGAGTACGAAAATCCGAGTTCCTCCAGAATTTCGGGAAGTTCTTCGTGCCAGATTCCGTAAGGGGCTGCAAAACCTTTTAACCTCATACCCTCTTTTTCGACCAGTTCCTTTGCCGTTTTTATATTTTCGTAGTTTCTTTTTCTGTCGGGGTAGACCGTATGGTTGTAACAGTGGATGCCAAAACTGTGGTTGCCTTCAAGGATAGGGGACAAGTGATTTTTCAATACACGAACATCAAGAAAGAATGTGGCTTTAAGGTTTATTTTCTGGAGGGATGTTTCGAGCGAGACCACCTTCTCTGCAGGCGCAAAATCTGTATCCACCCTGAGTGCAAAGAGCGATCTGCCTTCGGGGTAATACCACTTGTGTATGTATGGAATCCCCTTTCTTGCAAATAACTCCCTTATGCACTCCACAACAGTTCTTCTTGCCTTTGCTTTTGAAATGCGTGAGACTGTTTCATCGGGAAACCTGCCATACTCTGAGTAAAAACACTTTCTTTTTCTTCCGCTGTCCTCAAAAACGACATCAGGGTCAAATGGAAGAACGATCAAAATCCCGTCCCCCATCTCCTTTATCCCTTTTCCTTTTAATCTGTAATCTGTAATCTTCAATCTTCCAATCCCCTTTTTCCTTTTTCCTTTTTCCTTTATCCTTCTCTCTATATGTAATTCTCTCAGGATGTCCCTTTCTATGTATTCAGGGGTTGTGAGGACTGCTCCGCCCCCGCAAACAAAATCTCTTACTCCGTCTGTCTTTCTATTCACTATCCATATATCGCTCTCTTTGTTTACAGGAACTCCTTCCTGTGAGAGGATTTTCATCCATCCGTTCCCTTCTCCGATCATATTTACGCCAATATGGGACACAGGTTTCATTTAATTTCAGGATTGTCTGGCAGAAACCTCTATGCAGGAGATATCTTCTGGTTTTGGTAAGTATACCATAAAACTTCCCTAATGTCAACTTAAAAATAAGAAAGGGGTGTTTTGGTAGATGTATTCCTACTATCGGAGTGAAGTGGAGATACTCCTTCTGTTGGGAACACATTGCTTTAAATAATATAAAGCAGTGGATTATTGGGTGAGTGAAGTTCTATTTCTTCTTCCGATCCGCTATCAATTGTCCGTTTACCCCGACATTCTCAGGGGCATTTTCTCTTATAAGCACAGTAATGTGCTCAATTCTGTATACTTCAACTGCAACATCGGTGAGTCTCTTCACCAACTGCCTCTTCCGTTCAATGTCCGGAATGGGCGGGCCTTCTACTGTTATTGTCGGCATCTTCTTCCACCTCCTTCCGTTGTTATTTTCGCTTTGCGGGTTGAACCATAGCGAGTGTTACTCCTGAGGGCTCATTGAATAGACAGATGTATGAGCCGCTTGCAATTTGGAACGGTTGTTCAACAATATGACCTCCCGTTTCTTCAATAAGCTTCGCCTTGACAAATATGTCATCAACCTTTATATAGATTGTCAGGAAAGGTAACTTAGCTTTTCTCAATGTAAATACTCCACCATCAAAAGAAATATTTTCGTTTTGTCCTGTGGAAATGGTATAAAAACCTATATCCTTATTAAGGGTGATATTCCAGTTAAATACTTTTTTCAGAAAATTAACAGTAGCCTCCGCGTCATGCGAGGCAAGTTCCCAGAAACATACAGGATTTCTCTGCATATGCCGCTCCTATGTTTTTATTTATGGATATATTAGACCTGTACAATTCCACCCAATGTATCCAGTATAAAAGAAGTTGTCTAATATGATAGATACCACCAGACAATTCGATTCTTGGTTTTCTTGCCATAATTCTAATTTTATCATAAAATATCGTATTTGTAAATTAAAAGTCAAATAGTTGTATCTGATCCCGAGAGTTATTATGTCAAGGAAGCCAGAGATAGCGTTCTAAATCGATACAATCATTTTCTTTAAAGATTATCCCTTCCTTTTTTAGCAGTTTCTTTTGAAGTTCATATCCGTGCTTGGGTTTCAATGATATGTAGCCCTTACTGTTTATAACCCGATGCCAGGGAAGATTTTCTTTACAGGAAGATGAATGTAATATATAGGCGACCTGACGAGCCGCCCGGTAATTGCCAGCATAAACCGCAATCTGCCCGTAGGTAGCTACTCTGCCTTGTGGTATACTTTTTATAAGACTTATTACTATTTGATAAAAGGTTTTTCTCATCTTAACCGGGATCAGGCTGAAAAATAGAAATAACTAAATCACTAACTTTAGTTATATAGACTGCAATCTTATTCTTTAAGATATTCTACCTTCGGTTTTCTCGCCATCGACAAACCCGCCTGCCTGCCGGTAGGCAGGGTAAGCAGGTATTATTCAGTTTTATCCTCAATTTCCTCAAAAGTTATTTCTATTTTTCAGCCTGACCCTGGGTTTTCATAGTTTATAACTTCCTTAACTTCATTTATATCCTCAGAGGGTTCTAAGTTTGCCTCAAACCTTAATATCCCTTCAAGGGATGCCTGAGTTCCCTCTATCTGAGAGCTTAAAAGCGCCTCTTTTTTTACATACATAGCAACAAAAAGTTCTGGATTGGGAAGTACTGTCGTAATACCATCAAGTTTAGCCAATGCTCTGTCTGCTTCTGATAGCAGATTTCTGAGTTTGCTATCGTAATTAATAGGCGGTGAGGGTGGTAAGGGTTTTGGTATGTATGCCTTGTACCCTGTTGATTGCTTTACATACTTTCCTGTTCTATTTTTATTCATAAGTCCGGCCTCCTGTGCTTAAATTGATTCTTCTCTTTTAAGTCCAGTTTTCCTGACTTAAAATTAAAATCTAATTCTAAGTCAACATTCCTTGACTTAGAAAAGACGCTTTGTCTGTAAGTCGACATTCCCTGACTTAGAGTAACTTTATTTATCATCGCTCAACTCCTGTTTCTATATTATACTGCCAAACAAAAGAAATGTCAAGGAAATTTACCACACCTGCCTGCCGGTAGGCCTTTGGAATTAAGGCGCCTGCCTGCGGTAGGCAGGTAAGCCTTTGGAATTAAGGCGTAAGCCTTTTATATAAAACCCTTACGGGTGAATTCCAAATCCTTACGGATTAACTCCAACTTGCTGCACGGTTGTTTTTGCACAGCCTGAAGAGGTCGCTCCTACCATTACCCCATTCATTCACGGTGGCTTGGTAGTTACCCCATTATCCTGTGTAATCTCTTCAATGTCTCAAATTGCTCTCTCCTTCCCAACCTGGCGGATTTTATTGCCCTCTCAACGATAGATATAGTATTCTCATAACCCTTCCTGTCAACGGGGTATGGATATCCATCTTTTCCGCCATGTGCATAGGAGAATCTGGCAGGGTCAGTGAAATCAAGGGGTGTCCCATAAAGCAATTCGGACAGGAGTGCAAGCGCCCTTATGGTCTTTGGTCCCACTCCCCTGATACTGAGAACTTCCTCAAAATTCCGGGGTGCATTCTCGTATGTAGAAATGAATGTCTTACGAAGTCGGTCAGGATTTATATCAGCAGTTAGAACAGGATGTCTTCTTGGCATTGTGATAAGCGCTTTTGTTATTTTATCAGGATGCTCTCTTGAAATCTCGGCAACCTTTATCCTCGCATCGCCCGATTTTTTCGAAACCATATTCAATACTCTCTTCTCAATCCTCTGTGAGCTTATACCGGTATGCGGTTCGCACACGAAATCTATATCCCCTGAAAGCCAGTGATATCTCCTTGCATATCTATCTATCAGGTTCATTCCCTGCTGGACAACTGCCCATTCTCCCTTTTTTGTAAAAAAGAATGTGTGCTGATATATCTGATAGCCGTCCTGGACTGCTGCGGAATCCACCTTTGCTGACATTCTGGATGCGTAAACAAGGGATGAGGTCGGGACGTTTATATAACCTCCTTTTTCTTCTATCTCTGCCGGGGTCTTTCTCGATGTTTTCCCTTTACCGCCTGCTATAAACAGACCAAGTTCATTTCCAATTCCTTCTATCCCTTCTTTCAGCGCAGCACATACAGTTGTTGTAAGTCCCGATGAATGCCAGTCAAACCCCAGTATGCATCCTAAGGACTGGAACCACAATGGCGATGAGATCTTTTGAAGGAATCCCTCTGCTTCTTCCTCCTCAACAATACATACAATAATACACCTCGCAAGTTTTCTCATCTTCTCAAACAGCCATGGAGGCGCCTTGCCGTAGTGGAGAGGAAGATTTATACTACCCGTCTTCATATTTATAGATTGAAATTGTTAGTTAAAAACAGGGATTGCCTGCCTGACGGTAGGCAGGAAAGAGAATATAAGAGATAAAAAGACAAAGATATAAAGAGTTCTCATTCAATCTCTTTAATTCCCTGTTAAAAAAATTAGTTGACAGGGACTTGCAAGAGACTTATAAGAGACAAAAATGTATTTAGTAAAAATCTCTCTAACAAACCAACTAACTAATTCTACCACATATATAGCGGATTGTCAAGTTTTTTGTCAACGGATTCTGCAATTCAGACAGTGGAGTTAATCCGTAAGGATTTTAAAAGGCTGACGCCTTAATTCCAATTTACTAAATTCAGTGTGTTTTTTTCAACAGGGATTTAAAGAGATTAAAAATTTTTTCCCTGCTATTTTGAGATATAAAAATTTATCCTGTTAATTTGCTGATATTTGTCTCAATAATAGTTTTTCGGTTTATGAGACCTTATTCTATCATTACTACTGTCTGAATCACAGTCAACGGATTGTAGTATTGTTCACCACAAAGGGCACAAAGATATAGATTCCAGATTGAAGATTGGAGATTGTAGTATTATCGCGACTGGCCTGTCTACCGACAGGTAGAGAAGTCACTCCCACAATGACCTAATGACGCAATGACCCAATAACTCAATAACCCAATTATCGCATTAACCATTAACTGATGAGTACATGGACATCGTTTAGTTACAAATACACGAGGATCGTTTAGTCTTTTAATCTAATTTAGTACATGAAGATCGTTTAGTTATAAAAACTTTGTTGTAA
>DAOUSS010000222.1 GCA_030627085.1 Candidatus Stahliibacteriota bacterium
AGGCAGGAATTAACAAATGAATAATGGTGAATTTATTGAACCTATTGCACGAATTTCTTTTATTTTTGAGATGTTTTTATGTTATTTGTGTGCATTCGGTTGATTTGTGTAATTCGTGGTGAATTTTTTCTTATTCCGGGAGAAAGATGGATTACAGTAAAACAGTAAATCTTCCTAAAACCGATTTCTCTATGAAGGCAAATTTGAGGGAGAAAGAGCCCCAGATTCTCTCTTTCTGGAAGGAAGAAGATATATACCATAAACTTATGACAAAGGGCAAAAAGGATTATATACTTCACGATGGTCCTCCTTATGCGAATGGTGAACTTCATATCGGTCATGCACTGAATAAAATCTTGAAGGATATTACCGTAAGATACAGGGCGCTTTCGGGCTGTAGGACACCATTCATACCAGGGTGGGATTGTCATGGTATGCCGATAGAACACAAAGTGACAGAGAATATAAAGGAACTTCCCCCACGAATGGATGTGAGAAGACTGTGTGAGAAATATGCGGAAAAGTATGTTAATATACAGAGAAAACAATTTATAAGACTCGGGGTACTTGGAGATTGGGAGAACCCATACCTTACCTATGATAAAAAATATGAAGCAGATGTCCTGAGGGTGTTCAAGTCGCTTTTGGATGATGGATATATATACAGAGAAAGGCGTCCGATACACTGGTGTATAAAGTGCAGGACTGCGCTGGCAGAAGCAGAGCTTGAATATAAGGAGCATACATCTCCAGCTATCTATGTGAGGTTTCCTGTTACTTCTTCAGATGATAAGCTCCTGCAGGATGCCTCCTTTCTCGTATGGACTACAACGCCCTGGACTTTGCCGGCAAATGTTGCACTTGCCCTTGGCAGAGATATCGATTACTCGCTTGTAGGTACAGAGAAGGGGAAGTTTATACTTGCCACTACAAGACTATCAGTACTTGATGAGATTGGGCTTTCGTATAAAAAGCTTGCAAATATATATGGAAATAAATTGGAAGGTATTCTGGCACGCCATCCATTTTTTGACAGAGAATCCCGGGTTATACTTGCGGATTTTGTGTCTACGGAAGAAGGTACTGGTGTAGTGCATATTGCCCCGGGACATGGATATGAAGACTATCTTGTAGGAAAAGAGTATGGACTTCCGATTCTTTCTCCAGTTGATGATGAAGGCAAATTTACAGAGGAGGTAACTGAAGTTGCAGGTAAAGTTGTGTTTTCTGCAAACGATGAGATAATTGCCCTGCTTGAGAAAAATCGGAATCTTATAGATTCAGGTTTCGTCACGCACTCATATCCACACTGCTGGAGATGTGGTACTCCTCTTGTATTTCGGGCAACTCCACAGTGGTTTGTAAAAGTAGACCACAATGATTTAAGGGCAAGGTGCATCTCTGCAGTAGATAAAATAGAATGGATTCCCGGATGGTCAAGAGAGAGGATGAGGGATACTCTTGTGAGTAGACCTGATTGGTGCATATCCCGTCAGAGAAACTGGGGGGTGCCTATACCGGCGCTTCACTGCGAGGAGTGTGGCAATGTTTTTCTTGACAGTAATATAGTTGAAAAAGCAATTCAGCTTCTGGACAATGAGGGCTCGGATGCATGGTTTGAAGGCAAAGGAGATATAAATGATGAAAAGATTTGTCCTGAATGCGGAAGTAAAAAATTAAGGAGAGGAGAGGACATACTGGATGTATGGTTTGAATCGTCTTCCAGTTTCGTCGCAGTAGTAGAAAAAAGGCTGGCTCTGCCTGCAGATCTGTATCTTGAGGCTGTTGACCAGCATCGCGGTTGGTTTCAGCTTTCACTTATTCTCTCTATGGCAACAAAAGGAGAACCATCATTTACCTCCTGTCTTACACATGGGCTGGTACTTGATATCCAGAAAAAGAAGATGTCAAAGAAACTGGGCAATGTGATGTCACCGCAGGTGATAGTTAAACAGTTTGGAGCAGATATATTGAGACTTTATTTTGCATCAGTTGACTATACGAGGGATATGGAGTTCGGTGAAGAATCTATAGAAGCGACGACCCTTGCATACAGAAAGATAAGAAACACATTCAGATACATCCTTGGAAATCTTTTTGATTTTGATAAATCTCATTCTATTACATATGAGAATCTCCTCTCTATAGACAGATATGTCCTCTCTACCCTTCAGCAGTTGATTGAGCGCGTAAAAAAGGCATACGACGAGTTTGATTTCCACCGCGTCTATTCTCTACTCTTCAATTACTGTAATATTACACTCTCTCGTTTCTATTTTGATATACTAAAAGATAGGTTATATACATACGGGGCTTCATCCCCTGAGAGGAGATCTGCCCAGACCGTATTATATGAATTAATGAGGACATTATCCGTAATGTTTGCCCCGATAATTCCCTTCACAACGGAAGAAGTATGGCAGAAGGCAGGGCTTTCAGGAAGCGTTCATCTTCAGGACTTTCCCATTGGAGATAAGAGTTTAATTGACGAGGCTCTAATAGGTAAATGGAAGAAACTGACAGCAATAAGGGAGAAGGTTCTTCTGCCCTTTGAGGTAGCAAGGAGAGACGAGTTGATAGGCAACTCGCTCGAGGCAAAGGTGCGCATTTTTGCCCGGGATGCCGACGAAATTAAACTTCTCAGGAATATGGAGGATATTCTACCTTCCGTGTTTATAGTCTCTCAAGTGGAGGTGGTCTCGAAGGAGAGTGATGTGTCTGGAATGGAGGTAGATGGGCTTTTGGTCGAGGTCAAACGCGCAGAGGGTGACAAATGCGCAAGATGTTGGATACATTCAGATACAGTTGGAGAGAACCCAATCCATCCTACTTTGTGCAGAAAATGCATTGAGGTGATAACATCCAATTGACGAATGTCTAAAGGCCACAGACAGAAGGGAGAAATCAATTAACAATGTAAAATTGGCAATTAACAATGCAAAATGATAGAAGATTGTAGACACGAATTCAATTCGTGCAA
>DAOUSS010000287.1 GCA_030627085.1 Candidatus Stahliibacteriota bacterium
ATCTCAAAAAGCCCGATTATACCACCGATATTCTGATAATAGGTGGTGGTCTTGCCGGAACAACTGCAGCTATATGGGCGAATGACCAGGGTGTCCCGAAGGAGAATATTCTTCTTGTAAATAAACTACGGCACGGCGATTCCAATTCAATTATGGCACAGGGTGGAACCCAGGTAGCCGATAGGGAAAATGACTCTCCTGTTATACATTTTATTGATGCTTTAGGAGGAGGACATTTTACCAATAAACCGGATGTTCTACGGACGCTGGCAGAAGATGCGCCTCTCATAATGGACTGGCTTACAGACCTCGGGGCGATGTTTGATAGAGAGGAGAACGGGGATTTTGTGGAGATATGGGGAGGAGGAACATGCAGAAAGAGGATGCATGCCTGTAGGGATTATACCGGTCTTGAGGAACTTAGAGTGATAAGAGATGAATTTAAAAGCAGGGGGATTCCATCTCTTGAATATGAACCTGTGATTGAACTTCTTACAGACAGTGATAGGGTTACTGGTGCACTTCTCTGGAATTTTGAGACAGGTGAGTATAAAATAGTTGAGGCAACTGCAACGATTATTGCAACCGGTGGTTTCGGACGACTCCATATAAGGGGATTCCCCACAACAAATCACTACGGTGCTACCTGTGATGGTGTAGTTATTGCATATCGTGCAGGCGCACGCTTAAGGGATACAGACACAGTTCAGTATCACCCAACGGGCGCTGCCTATCCACAACAAATAATAGGTCTTTTACTTACCGAGAAACTCAGAAGCATGGGTGCCCAGCCAGTAAACAAAGATGGGGAAGCATTTGTATTCCCCCTTGAGCCAAGGGATGTTGAGGCATCTGCGTTTATAAGAGAGTGTTATGTAAGGGACAAGGGTGTTGTAACCCCTACAGGCATGAGAGGGGTGTGGCTTGATACTCCACTCATTGATATTAAAAATGGTAAAGGAGCAGTAGATAAGGCATTTCCTGGAATGAAAAGGATGTTTACAAGATTTGGTATTGATATGGCGAAGGTTCCTGTTTTAGTATTTCCCACACTTCACTATCAGAATGGAGGAGTGGAAACAGACCCCTGGGGAAAGACAAACCTGGAAGGACTCTGGGTGGCAGGAGAGGTATCCGGTGGGGTACACGGTAAGAACAGACTGATGGGAAATTCAACCCTTGATTGTATTGTATTTGGAAGGAAATCCGGTATATCGACTGCTGAATATGTAAAATCGGGCAAGAAAAGGGGAAAACTCACATTGGAACATATGAAGAAGTATGTGAAACTGCTTAAAGAGGCGGGAATACCAAAAGAAAGAAAAGCGCCTATACTTCTTCCGGATTACAGGGGAAAGAGGGTGCTGGCGAGGATGATAGATGTATTTTAGCAGGCAGGGAAACTCGGACGCAGATGCATGCAGATGTTCGCAGATAGTCATTAAGTTATTAGGTCATTGGATCATCATATACTACTATAATCTAAAATCTGTAATCTAAAATCTGATCTTAGTGCCTTTGTGGTGAATATTTCTAAGATGACAAATTTATCAAAAGTCAACGAGACAATAGAGAATTACAAAGATAGCGAGGGTGCGCTTATCGCGATTCTCCAGAAGGTTCAGGAGGCCTATGGGTATCTGCCTAAAGAGGCACTTGAAAGGATTGCACAGGCGCGTAATATATCCCCTGCTACGCTTTACGGTATAGTCACATTTTATTCTCAGTTCAATCTTACACCGCGTGGGAAACATATAATCAAAGTATGCCATGGCACAGCCTGCCATGTAACTGGTGCAGAGCGTATTACAGAGGCAATTTCCAATACACTCGGCATAAAGGAGAAAGAGACTACCCAGGACGGCAAATTTACCCTTGAAAAAGTTGCCTGTCTTGGATGCTGTAGCCTTGCGCCCTGTATGATGATAGATAAAAAGGTGTATGGCAAACTTACAGCAGATAAGACAAAGAAGATAATAAAATCATACCGTAATTAGTGGACGGTGAAAAATTCACCCATAATGTCAAATAAAATGTCCAATGTCAAAGATGCAAAAGCAATGATACTCGGTCGTATAAGAAAGTATAAAATCACAGAGGATGATAAAATTAGTGAATTAGGTTAATTTAGTTAATTTAGTTAATTCAGTTAATTTGAATAGGCTACACCTTAATCAACTTAATCACTCAA
>DAOUSS010000185.1 GCA_030627085.1 Candidatus Stahliibacteriota bacterium
AGATAGGCATTGGGTATTAGGTTATTGGGTAATTAGGTAATTGAGAAACACGCTTGGGAATATTTCAATGACCCAATGACTTAATAACTTAATAACCTATTTTCAGCATTTGATATTTTATTGGAAATTTGACATTCTCCGATAATCTCTCGTGATACTCTTGCCTGCCTGATGGTAGGCAGGTGTAATCCCTGCCCTGTGAAATAAATTATTTCACAGGGTGAATGGTTTATTAACGCATAATCTGTCCGAGGCCCAAAACACCTACCCCAAAGTTCATTTCTCCCTAGTTTGGTAGTCTCCTTACTTCCATACATTGCTTTCTAAAGCAGGCTGTGATTCAGACAGTAGTAATGATAGAATAAGGTCTTATAAACCGAAAAACTATTATTGAGACAAATATCAGTAAACTAACAAGATAAATTTTTATATCTCAAAATAGCAGGGAAAAAATTTTTAATCTCTTTAAATCCCTGTTGAAAAAAACACAATGAATTTAGTAAATTGGAATTAAGGCGTCAGCCTTTTAAAATCCTTACGGATTAACTCCACTGTCTGAATTGCAGTTTAAAGCAGGGAAAAAACTTGACTTTTTTTGAAAAATGTTGTATACTTACTATTTGGGGATACTCAAATAAAAGGATATAAGGAATAAGGAAAAAGGAGCAAAGGCATTATGGTCTTTGAGGTTGTAAAAAAGGCAAAATCCGGAACAAGGCTCGGGAAACTATATACCCCACATGGCGTTTTAGAGACGCCCTGTTTTATGCCGGTCGGAACACAGGGCACGGTGAAGACGCAGACAATTGCCGACCTCATAGAGAATGGTGTAAATGTAATTGTAGCGAACACATACCATCTCTATCTGCGACCCGGTCTTGATATGATTAGAGAGGCAGGCGGTTTGCATCAATTCATTGGATGGGATAGGGCGATCTTGACAGATTCTGGTGGTTATCAGGTGTTCTCTCTTGCAGATTTGAGAAAGATAGAAGAAGACGGAGTAACCTTCCAATCGCATATTGACGGTTCGCATCACAAGTTTACTCCCGAATCTGTATTGCAGGCGCAGGAGATATTCAACTCAGATATAAGAATGGTATTAGACCACTGCGTTGCCTGGCCAGTAAGTTATGAGGAAGCGGGATTTGCGGTTAGAAACACTACAAGGTGGGCGAGACAATCCGTAGAGTACAAGCAGAGAATGAAAGATAGAAAAAAACGTCCTTATCTTTCGTTTGGAATAGTTCAGGGCTCCACCTTCAAGGATTTAAGAGAAAAATCTGCAAAAGAAATTACAGAACTTGGTTTTGATGGATATGCCGTCGGCGGTGTGTCGATCGGCGAGCCCAAAAGTCTTTCATATGAAATTGCGGAGTTTACTGCGTCTCTCCTGCCGGAGAACAAACCTCGATACCTCATGGGCCTTGGAGAGCCCTCTGATATAAGGAAGTATGTCAAAATGGGGATTGATATGTTTGATTGCGTGCTTCCTACAAGGAATGGAAGGACAGGGACTGTGTTTACAAGCGATGGCAAGATAGTAATAAAGAATGCAATTTACAAGAACGATTTTACACCGATAGACCCTGACTGTGATTGTTTTACCTGTCGCCATCATACCAAAGCATACATTAGACATTTATTCAATGCGGGTGAGATGCTTGGACCGATACTTACAACCCTGCACAACCTACACTTTTATATTCGATTAATGAAGGAGATAAGAGAGGAGATATAGGTGGACATTCATAAAACAGCGATCATAGATAAGAACGCATTTATTGATAAGGATGTGAAAGTAGGTGCTTATTCTGTAATTGAGAGAAGCGTGGAGATAGGGAGTGGATGCGTAATAGGAAATTATGTATGTATAAAGAGAGGAACAAAAATAGGGAGAAACAATGAGATATATGAGGGAGCTGTGATAGGAAATCCTGCTCAGGATGTGAGGAATAAAGGAAAGAAGAGTTTTGTAAATATAGGTGCAAATAACATAATAAGAGAGTACGTTACCATTCACCGTGCCACAGGGGAGGGAGAGGAGACAGTTATAGGAGATGATAACTACCTTATGGCATACTGTCATATAGCCCATAATGTAAGAATAGGTAACGGAGTTATAATTGCAAATGGAGCACAACTTGCGGGGTTTGTCCTGGTCTCTGATTACGCCTTTATATCAGGCTTATGTCCTGTTCACCAGTTTGTAAGGATAGGAAAGTATTCAATGATAGGTGGAGGATACCGGGTTCCAAAGGATGTTCTGCCTTATAGCCTTACGGCTGGCGACCCGCTCCGCGCCATGGGACTTAACATCGTGGGATTACGAAGACATAATTTCAGTAAAGAGAGTATAAGTATATTAAATAAGGCGTTTCATCTTCTTCTTTCGAGAGAGCTGAATACTCGCCAAGCAATTGAAAAGATGCAAAAGGAACTTCCCTTAAACGACGAGATAAAGCACTTAATAGAATTTATAGGATCATCAAAGAGGGGTGTGGCGATGTAATAACCGTGCAAATAACAACGGACGCAGATAAACGCAGATAGACACAGATGGTCATTAGGTAATTAGGTTATTGAGTAATTAGGTCATTGGGTAATTGTGGGAACGATGGTCTCTCCTGTAGGGGTGAACTGCTGTTCGTCCGGTCTACTGGATAAAATAACAAAAGATATTATGACAGATAGCAGGTTAATTAAGGCGGGAGTGATAGGTGTTGGTTATCTTGGGAAGCATCACGCTCGGGTATACAATGAGATATCAGGTGTACAACTTGTTGGTGTATCTGATATCAATTGTAATCTTGGGATAAAGATTGCAGAGAAGCTCGGGGTGGCTTTTTTTACATCTGCGACAGAGCTCCTGAAAGAAGTCGATGTTGCAAGCATATCTACTCCGACAGCCAGCCACTACGAGCCGGCAAAAAAGGCGCTGCTTTCCGGGGTACACATACTTGTAGAAAAACCAATAACCGAAAGGTTAGATGAGGCGGATGAACTTATAGATCTATCAAGAGAGAAGGGACTTGTTCTGCAGGTCGGACATATTGAGAGATTTAACCCTGCGATAATTGCGGTATCAAATCTCGTTAAAGAACCCATGTTTATTGAGGCACAGAGGATTGCCATCTATAACGAGAGAGGCACAGATGTGGCGGTAATACTGGATCTCATGGTGCATGATATTGATATTGTACTGGCGTTTCTTCATAGTGATGTAAAAAAGATAGAGGCGGTGGGAGTTCCGATACTATCAAAGGAGTATGATATTGCGAACGCAAGACTGGAGTTTGAAAATGGAGCAATAGCGAATCTCACTACCTCAAGGGTGTCGTATAAAAAGGAGAGGAAAATTAGATTTTTTCAGAAGGATATGTACATTTCAATAGACTATCTATCCCATCAGGCGGATGTATGGAGAAAGACGGAGGTTAATGGTAAGCCGTATGTGAGGAAGGAGGAATTGGAAATAATTCCCAAGGAGCCATTGAGGGCAGAGATAGAATCCTTTGTGAGATGTGTGAGATCTGGAGATTCTCCCATTGTAAGTGGAAAAGATGGGAAGAGGGCGATTCAACTTGCATACAGAATAATTGAGAGCATGGATAAACACCGCAAAATTACGGGCGTTTAGTGGGATTTCCGCTTCGATTCAGCTATTCACCGTAGATTTTTCCTTGATCGTATAGGAAAGTATAAAACCACAGAGTTCACAGAGAAAGTCACTTTTATTTTATTCTCTGTGCACTCAAACTCGCTGAATGATTTTTACTGGTTTAGAATAAATGAGATTG
>DAOUSS010000233.1 GCA_030627085.1 Candidatus Stahliibacteriota bacterium
AAGCAAAAGTGAGTGGTGTGGTTTATATTTCCCAATGAAGTCCTTTACCTCTTTATCCCTCAGCATATCTATCCTCTGCATACAGTGGGATATTATGAAACCATCTGTGGAAACCATCATAGGCAGATAAACTTGTTCTGCTATCTTCATCGCCTGTATGATTGAATCATAAGCCTCCTGTGATTCTTCTGCAAATATATGCATCCAGCCAGATTCTCTGGAGCCCATCGTGTCAGAGTGATCACAGTGTATGTTTATTGGTGCTGAAAGGGAGCGATTTACCTCACATATTACGATTGGAAGCCTAAGTGCGGCTGCTATATAAAGGACTTCATGCATCAGGGCAAGTCCTTGAGATGATGTAGAGGTTATAACCCTTCCTCCAGCAGCAGAGGCACCGATACACGCAGACATTGCAGAATGTTCGCTTTCTACTGCAACAAATTCAGTATCCACAAGACCATCAGCCACAAAGCTTGCAAACAACTGAACAACCTCTGTAGCAGGCGTGATAGGGTAGGCAGCCACAACATCGGGATTTATCTGCCTCATTGCCTCTGCCATTGCCTCATTTCCTGTTAAAGCCTTTTTTGGCATATTCCCTCCCTGTTAACTGATATTATTCTAAGGACTTACGAAACGGTGAAGAGTGATGAGCGAAGAGCGAAAGGTTGTAGGATAAGCTATTTATCTGGGTTTTGTATCATCTATATTTTTCTCTCTTCTCTCTTCCGGTATCTATCTCTCGGGTTTTGTCTCGATTGCCTTCGCTGTACAAACCTTTTCGCATATACCGCATCCCTTGCAGTAATCGTAGTCTATACCCACTACCTTATTGTCCTCCATAAGTATCGCATCTTCGGGACAATATATGTAGCAGAGAAGGCAATTATTGCATTTATCCTTCAGATACACTGGTCTCTCGCTTCTCCAGTCTCCCGTCTTAAATTTCCTTGAAGTTCCACCTTCGTCAATAGTGCAGCCTATTGGTAATTCTTTCCATCCCTCTTTCATACCACCTCCTCGTATGCTCTTCTTATAGACCTGATATTTCCTTCAACAATTTGTGGTCTATTCCTAAACTTTATCTTTAACTTTTCTGTAACATCTCTCATAAATCTATCGAAATCAAGGACATTCGTAACCCTGACTACTGCTCCAAGCATAGGTGTATTTGGTATTTCCCTTCCTATAGTCTCCTTTGATATGCCAGAGGCGTCGACTGTGTATACCTTTATATCTTTAAGTCCGTAAGTCGCTTTTATTTTATCTGGAGTAGATTTTGTATTGACAAGAAGAATTCCATCCTTACCGAGACCCTTTGTTATGGGCTGAGTCTTCATAAGTGTCTCATCCAGAACTACTACAACCTCTGGCTCCTTAATCCCGGAGTGTATATGTATAGGTTTATCAGACAGGCGATCAAATGCCTGCACAGGTGCTCCCATACGCTCGGGACCATATTCAGGAAATGCCTGGATATACTTACCCGTTGCCATAGCGGCATCACCGAAGAGAAGTGCTGCAGTTTTTGCACCCTGTCCTCCTCTTCCATGCCACCTTATTTCAAACGGCTTTTTCATATTACCTCCCATTGGGTAATTCAAACAAAAATAAGAACCTTTTGTCTACTTCATCAATACGAGCTTCTTGGTCGCCTCATATCCATCCGTTACAAGTCTTGCAAAGTAGATGCCAGATGGAAGACCTTTGCCATCGATTTTTAATACATGATAACCTGCTTCAAGCCTGTCGTCCACAAGTCTCTTTACCTCTCTGCCAGATACATCGTAAATCCTAAACGAGACCTTCTCTTCTCCCGGAATACCAAACCTGATAGTCATATCATTCTTTGCTGGATTTGGATAAAGAGACAGGGAATGAACCATGGGGATACCACTGTATGCAGTCTGTGCTCCACCACCACTTGTTTCTGTTATGTAATACCCATTTGATACAAATACAAAGTCCCTCACCCATCCAGGTTCTATATCAACAGTTGCAAATTCAAGTGTTATCGAATCATCCGGAAGAAGTTCTGCATAGTTCTCATCATCAATTAGTAGTTTCTGCTTGACAGAACCAATATTAGAGTGAGTAGCAGCCACAAGTGGACAGGGTTTTATATGATATGGAGCCTTTCTTATCCTACCAAGTCCAGCATACTCGAGTCTGTGGTAACTGTGCCAGATAAGCTGAATCTTGAGGCTGTCGTTGGATGAATGATTAATAGCTACCGGAGATATTGAGGAGTGCTCTCTGGGATAAATACTCTGGATAATCTGCCAGCCTGTCTCAGAGTCATATATTGCAACATCCATGGAACCTGACTTCGGAGCTGCCATTGGAAGAAATATATAATTGCCATCTTCAATCTCTCCAAAGTTCATTGTAAGAGTATCACCCTCGTATCCTTCAAAATATCCTTCCTCTGAATTTGCCACAAGTTCTGTCCGGTCTCCTCCAGTCTGGTCTACACAGTAGAGGGGCGCAATCACATCCCTGTAAGGCAGGATGACATCGTCTCCAAGGACTTCAATATCTATATCTCCCGGATGGTCAATGGCAATGAGTTTTAGCATATCAATGAACGAATGTTCATTCTCAAACTCTCTCAGTTCGAGATGATATATTCCGTTCTCCTCTACGGGTGAATGTCTCAGCTTGTAAAAATCAAACGCATTCTTACCGTCACCTGAGCCCGCAAGGATATTATTATCCTCTGAAAATTCTGTGCCATTCCAGGTATAGGCATAAGGACAGCCTCCAGGTCGTGTAAGGGTAACTACGTTGGAACTTTTTTCAAAAAGAGAACCTCCAGGAGTTCTACGGTAGAATACATCGACTCGATATTGCCGAGAGTCACCAGGATTAAAAGGAAGAGGATCAGTATAACTAGTTCCAGTAC
>DAOUSS010000058.1 GCA_030627085.1 Candidatus Stahliibacteriota bacterium
CATAGACGAAAACAAAATAAGAAGAGATGCTATATACAACGAGATAAATGTTGGTGATATAAAGGGTGTAGATATGGAGGAGGCAGATGGAATTCAGGATTTTGAGACAAAGGTATGGCTTGTATCTAACATAGATGCTGCGTTCTTTGGTTCGCCTTACGATCTGTTCTACAAAGACAACCTTGACTCATTTACAATCAATACGCTTCCGAACACGGACGATAACAGGAAAACCCATTCTAATATAGCAATTTTCAATATCTCTCCATCAGATACCCTGATGGAGTTTGCGATTAAGTTCAACTTCAGAAAAAATGGATTTCCTCTCCGATGTGGAAGTTTCTTTGATGTTTCATCCCCGACGCTTATAGACAACTATATAGTCACTGCTACTATGGACACGCAGATATCTACCGGGTTTGGCACTACCTTTGGCGGAGTGGTCTCGGTTATTGATTCCCTTGGAAATCTGAAATGGAAGCGAAATATCCTTGAGGCAAATCTTTTTGCGTCCCCCGGGGTAGGAGATATTAACGGACATGGGAAGAAAGATATTGTTGTATGTCCTTTCTATGTATATATAGTGGAAAGGGATAAGAAGACTTCAATAACCTATAAACCATCTCCTGAAGGAAAACCAGCGCACCGTCAGGTAGCTAAAGATACCGTATATCTCAAAAAAGGCGACGTATGGGTATATGACGAGGACGGCACAAGGATACTCTATTTGAGCGAGGCAACAGATGGCGAGATTATCTCCACCCCCCTTCTTGCCGATGTTAATAAAGATGGAAAAGATGAGATATTCTTCGGTTCGAATGATGGGTTCCTGTATGGATTTAAAGGTGATGGTAATTCTCTCTCTGGATTTCCAATAAATCTCCATCAGTGGATATGGACAACCCCTGTATGGGATTCACTCAAGAATACAATTTATGTGCTCTCTGGCGATGGAAGGTTATTTGCAATAGGAATGGGCGACTCCACATATATCAGATGGACTGCGTTACAACCATATGTTGGTATGATGACTACATCATCACCCCTTGTCAAGTACGGAGATGGAATAATTGTATCAAGGGGAGACGGAAGGGTATATTCTGTGAGTGATTCCGGAACCGTAAATTGGGAGAGGGAATTTGAAGGATCTTCATTCTATACATCCCCTGCAATCGCTGGGGGTAACACATTTATTGTAGTTGGAGAAAACCTTCACTCTCTTAACATTAACGGCGCAGAAAACCCTGGATTTCCTATAAAACTTGATACAATAGCTCTCCAGTCATCCCCTATTGTTGGAGATATAGATGGAGACGGTAAATGTGAAATTATTATCGGACTTATAAATGGAAGCATAGTTGCATACAAAACTACGGGAGAGACTGTCGATTTCTTTCCTCTCTCAGTGGGAGAAAGTGTATATTCAACACCACTCCTTTGTGATATTGATAAGAATCAGAAGATTGATATTATAGTAGGATGTGATGATGGATATCTATATGCCTGGGAGTTTCCCTGGAGCTTTGGTAAGTTACCTTGGCCAATGCTCCACGGAAATCCACAGAATAACGGTATTTTCTACGGGGTAGAGGAACCTGCCCAGATTCCACCCGATATATTTGAACGAGAGGAATTTTATATATACCCCAATCCCGTGCTTGCAGATGGGGGGTGGCTAAAATACACAAGTGGAGATGCAGACAGAGTTAAGATAACTATCATAGACATTGCGGGTAATATTAAATATGAGTTTGATGGAGAGGTGGGTAAGAATGACCAGGCGGTTCAAGTAAGAATTCCCGTAGAGAAACTCACAGGGGGTGTATATATAGCAAGAGTAGAAGTATTCATAGACAACCGCAACATGGTGAGGTTTAAAAAATTCTCCCTTATAAAGTAACCTTAAAATATACATTAGCCACATCCCGGCGTATCGTCGGGGCAGGGATGGTCACAAGATACAAACCATCAAGTTATTAAGTAATTGAGTTATTAGGTTATTTTCAAGCGTGTTCTTTTCTACCTGTCGCCTGCCTGCCGTCAGGCAGGGTAGACAGGAATTACTTAATTACCCAGTAACCTAATTACTGTTTTTGATATAATCTGGGATAATTATGAGTGAAGGACTTGATACCTCCATCCAGTATCTAAAGGGGGTTGGACCTGTAAGGGCAAAGCTGCTTGCAAAACTTGCCGTCAACAACATAAGGGACCTCTTCTATCTGGTTCCTCGCAGATATGTCAAAAGAAAATATATAAAAGATATAAGATATGGAGAGGAGGCATATGTACGAGGAAGGGTTGTCTACCAGAGGACGAGATACTCTAGAAAAGGAGAAATAATTACACTTGTAATAGATGATGAAACAGGACTTCTTGAGTGCGGTTTTTTCAACTCCCCTTTTTTAAAAAATAGATTCAAAAACGGCGATGAGATTGGAGTAATTGGTAAGACTACATTTTTTGCAAGAAAACTACAATTTATTAACCCGGAGATAGACACAGACCCATGTCTTGCCTCACTACCAATAATCCCTGTGTATCCTCTCACATCCGGTCTCCGTCAAAGTGACATAAGAAGGATAACCAGATTGGGATGTGAGAGATATATAAACCATATAACAGAGACACTTCCACAGGATATTATCCTAAGAAATAACCTCTATCCCCTCGCTACTGCATTGAAATGCCTCCATTTTCCAATATCCATAGTAGAGACAGAAAAAGCAAAGGAGAGACTTGGACTTGAGGAACTGTTTCTTTTTGAAATAATAATGCAAAAAAGGAGACTTGAAAAGAAAAAGAAGGGAATAAAATTTAAGGAGGGTTGCACATATGCAAGATCGCTCCTTTCATATCTTGGATTTGACTTCACAAAGGCACAGAGAAGGGTATTACGAGAAATATTCTCTGATATGGAGAGCCCTTATCAGATGCGCAGATTACTTCAAGGGGATGTTGGCTCGGGAAAGACCATAGTTGCAACTATATGTATGCTCAAGGCAGTCGAATCGGGTTACCAGGCTGTCCTTATGGCACCCACAGAAGTTCTTGCGGAACAGCATTACTTTGTTCTCTCACAGCTCCTCTCAAATCTGGAAAGCGAGGATGTGATGCCGTATCTTCTAACTGGTAGCACTCCTGCAAAGGAAAGGGAAAAGTTATTTAAAAAGGTCAAAGGCGGCAAGGCGGGTATCGTGATTGGCACACATGCACTCATTGAAGAAGGGGTTGAGTTTAAGCGTCTTGGTCTCTGTGTAATTGATGAACAGCACCGCTTTGGTGTTATGCAAAGATTGGCACTCAAAGAAAAGGGAGAATACCCAGACCTGCTTGTTATGACTGCTACTCCAATACCGAGAAGCCTCTCCCTCACATTATATGGTGATCTTGATGTTTCCATTCTTGACGAACTTCCAGCAGGCAGGCAGTCGGTTGTTACAAAATGGGTGCAAGAGACAGGAAAGAGAAAGGATATATATGAGTTTACAAAAGAAAAAATTGACCTGGGTCGGCAGGCATATATAGTCTATCCATTAATTGAGGAATCTGAAAAGCTTGACCTCGAGGCTGCAAAAGAGGGATATGAGAAACTAAGAAAAAGTATATTCAGGGAATATAAGATAAGTCTTCTGCATGGGAGAATGAAAGGGAGAGAGAAGGAGAAGACAATGCGGGCGTTCAGGGATGGAGAGATACAAATTCTGGTATCTACAACGGTCATAGAGGTCGGCGTAGATGTACCAAACGCAACTGTGATGGTGATTGAACATGCGGAACGATTTGGTCTTGCACAACTTCATCAACTTCGGGGAAGAATAGGAAGGGGAAAGGAGAAATCTTACTGTATCCTTCTCACGCCTCAAAGAATTAGCAAAGAGGCAAAGAGAAGGCTGTCTGTGATAGAGAATGAAAACGATGGTTTCAAGATAGCGGAGGAAGATTTAAAGATAAGGGGACCAGGAGAGTTTTTTGGTACAAGACAATCAGGGATACCTGAACTATCATCGCCAGACCTCATAATGGACACAAGACTTCTTGTGAGGGCAAGGGATGAGGCAATACGATTGCTCGAGGACGACCCAGATCTGCAAAAACCAGAGAACGGTATTATAAAAAAGAGTATACTTACAAGATATAGGGATAAGATAGTCCTAACAGAAGCAGGATAATCCAAAGGAAATGTGGGGGATAACGGTAGGAGCGACCTCCTCAGGCTGTGCAAAAAGTAGGGATCTGGTAGCCGCAGACTTCAGTCTGCGAATAGAAGATGTTGTTCTGGATTCAATTTGCGCAACTTAAAAGTTGCGACTACCATGTTAAAATTTGACTTTTTGCACAGCCTGTCCCGGTCGCGATAAAAATAGTGTAGGGCAGGGCTTTAGCCCTGCAAATGTTGACGGGGTCAGTGGAAACCCTACCCTGAAAGAAGAGACTGAAAGGAGGCTTGAAATTTAAAATCAAAGACCTGACGCTATCCATATTATAATTCTCAATATAATGTTTGTATAAAAGGCAGCTATTACATCGTCTATCATAATCCCCCAACCACCGGGAAGCTTCTGGGACCTTCTTATTGGAAACGGTTTTACTATATCAAATAAACGGAAGAGAAGAAACCCAGCCACACCAACCTTCCAATTCCAGGGGAGAAGAAAAAGAGAGAGAAATATCCCACATACCTCATCTATCACTATCCTCTTCGCATCCCTCTCCCCCCACATTTTCTCTAATCTTCCAGACAGATAAACTCCGTAAAAGAAGAAAAAGAGAATAATGATGGATTGAAGCCATATGATTTTGGGAATGAGAAAGAAGACAAGGAGTGCAAGCCCGCTACCCCAGGTTGCAGGAGCGAGTGGAAGATACCCGGTGAAAAATCCTGTCCCAATCGTTATCTCAAGCCATTTTTTAACCATTAAAGACTGTGGATTTCAGGATGAAATTATAAAAAGGTATGTTATCTTTTGTATTTCAGAAAAGTTCTCTTGTATTCTCTTTCAATCCCTGTTAAGAAGAAATCAGTTTTATAAACCTCCTCTTCCCCACTCTTAATACACCGCCTTTGTCAACCTCATAGTTCACATCTTTAATAACCTCTCCATCTATTTCAACTGCACCCTGGGTTATGAGTCTTCTTGCCTCACTTCCCGTTGCAGCAAATCCCACATTCTGGAGTAATTTCACTATCCAGATTCTTTTTTCAAGTGTATAACTACCAATATCTTCAGGGATTCCCTTCTCCCTGAACACTCTTTCAAACTCCTCCTTTGCTTCAACTGCCGCCTTCTCTGAATGATACATTCTCACTATCTCTTTTGCAAGTCTTGCCTTCATATCCCTGGGATTAGCCCCAGATGCAAGTATTTCTTTTATTTTTTTAATTTCTCTTACTGATAAGTCAGTGCATAGTTCGTAGTATTTTATTATAAGTGAATCGGGAATGGACATAATCTTACCAAACATCTCACCTGGTGGGTCTTTTATTGAAATGTAGTTATTGTATGATTTACTCATCTTTCGTACACCATCAAGTCCTTCAAGCAAAGGCAGTGTGATGCATACCTGAGGAGGCTTTTCAAATTCTCTCTGGAGTTCCCTCCCCATAAGAAGGTTAAATGTCTGGTCGGTACCACCGAGTTCTATATCCGCATTTATAAAAACAGAATCATACGCCTGGAAAATTGGATATAACAACTCATGGAGTGATATCGGGATATTCTCTTTTAACCGCTTTCCAAAATCGTCTCTCTCTATAATCCTTGCAAGTGTCACCTTCTGGGCAAGTCTGATTACATCAGTAGAGCTTAATGGTGCACTCCACTCAGAGTTATATCTGAACTCTGTTCTTTCCGGTAGCAATATTGTAAATATGTCCTCCTTGTATCTTGCCATATTATTTTTTATCTCCTCATCCGTGAGAACGGGTCTTGTCTTTGACTCTCCTGATGGGTCACCAATCTTTGCTGTGAAGTCGCCGATAACGAGGACTGCAATGTGTCCAAGTTCCTGGAATTGTCGGAGTTTTCTCAAGGGTACGGTAAAACCGAGATGTATATCCGGTCCTGTAGCATCTATGCCAAGCTTCACTCTGAGCGGCTGTTCTGCTCCAAGCTTTCCTTTCAACTCCTCTTCCGTTATTATATCTGCTGTTCCTCTCTTTATCAATTCAAAATCACCCATATTTGTCTCCTTATTTTAAACTTTTAGGACGCAGATTCACGCAGATAAAGACGCAGTAATTAAGTTATTAGGTAATTAGGTTATTGGCTATCTACATATCACTGGACAATCAATCCTTCAATAACTTAATGACTTAATAACTCAATAACTTTAACATATTTGCGTTTATCTGCGTCCTATATTGAGGTATTATATTCTCCACAAAGTACTCAAGTCTTCTTATGCACTCATCCTTACCGAGTATCTCCATCAGTTCAAAGAGTCCAGGCCCGACGGTTTTCCCCGTAAGTGCAAATCTTATAGGATGTATTATAAGGGCTGGCTTTATACTCATACATTCTGCAATATTCCTCACACAACCCTCAACCGTCTCGCTATCAAACTTCTTTAGATTTTTAAATGACTTCATTACTTCTCCTATTCTCTCTTCTTTTATCTCTGCCTTGCCCTTTCTTACATATTTAGCAAATCCATCAATATCGTATTGCTCTGGTAGTATAAAAAAATATGAACCAAGTTCCCAAAACTGGGAAAGAAGGAATAATCTTTCCTTTAGAAGACCTATCACACGAAGAATATACTCCTGTCCCTTTTCCTTTGTCACAGGTTTATTCTCTATAAATGGCAAAAGTCTTTGGAGAAGTTCTCTATCACTCGTTGCCTTGATATATTCCCCGTTCATCCATTCAAGTTTCTTTATATCAAATACAGCCCCTCTCTTTCCTACCCTCTCAAGTGAAAAAAGTTCTATCATCTCATCGAAAGAGATTATCTCCCTATCACCCCCAGGAGACCATCCTAAAAGTGCAAGAAAGTTTACAAACGCCTCTGGTAGAAATCCTCTATCTCTGTATTCAAGCACAGACACTGCACTGTGTCTCTTGGAGAGTTTTGCTCTATCAGGACCAAGTATCAAAGGAAGATGGACAAATTCGGGCGGTGTCCATCCAAACGCCTCATACAAAAGAATCTGTTTGTGCGTATTTGATATATGGTCTTCCCCCCTTATTACATGTGTAATTTTCATTAAATGGTCATCAGCCACACAAGCAAAGTTGTAGGTCGCCATACCATCTGACTTCACGATAACGAAGTCTTCTATATCTTCTTTACTTCTTTCTATTCTTCCGTGGAGTAAGTCCTCAAAAGAACTTGATTTTTCAACTTTGAACCTGAGTGCTTTCGCTCTCTCTCTTTCAAATTGCTCTTTCTCTTTTTGGGTGAGAAAGAGACATCTTCTATCGTATTTCCATGCCCTTTTTTTCTCTATGACCCTTCTTCTCCTTTCTTCTATCTCCTCTTTTGTGCAATAACAGGGATAGACCAGTCCCGCTTGAAGGAGTTTATCTGCATGTTCCCTGTATATCTCACGTCTTTCCGACTGAAAATAAGGACCTTCATCCCAGTAAAGTCCCATCCATTTGAGAGATTCAACAATGACATCCACCATTTCATCACTTGAACGTTCTATATCCGTATCCTCTATTCGCAGCACAAACTTTCCTTTTTTGTTTCTTGCAAAGAGAAAGTTATAGAGGGCAGTCCTTGCGGTCCCTACATGCAGGAAACCGGTTGGTGATGGTGCAATTCTAACCCTGATCATATTTTCTCATTTGAGGTTATCAATACCGAATAATAATCTGCGTCCAGGTTGTCCGTATCGTTATTTGCACGGTTAAAACCGTGCCCTACAGTCCATTTTTCACCACAAAGGGCACAAAGAATACAAAGAGATTTTAGATTGTAGTATTGTCGCGACTGGCCTGACTGACGGCAGTCAGG
>DAOUSS010000228.1 GCA_030627085.1 Candidatus Stahliibacteriota bacterium
ACTTTTATCTCATCCTTTTCTAACCCATATAACTTGAAAACTAAAGCATCTATTTCAGCTTCTAAATCTTCGATCTCATTGTTAATCTTTACGATGTCTGCTTCCGTATCTTCTATTTTATTTTGTCTCAGCCAATCCTCAAACTCATCCCTAACTTTCTTTATTATGTTAGGTGTTAATTCATTTGAGCTTTTATTCACCTCTTTTATAATTGGTATCGTAGTTTTAGTCAAAAGATGATAGAAGGTTTTGATTTTCGCCCTTGACTGTAAAGCTTCAAGTAGAGAACAATAGACATGGAGCATTAAGTCCCTATTTTCGAATTTCATTTCATAAACTAACTCTTCTTCATCGTTCTCATTTAGTCCATAAATTGCCAACAGATTTCTCTTGTATTCTCCTCTTATTTTGAAGCCTTTAAAGATTTTTTTGGGTGTTTTGAGATCAGTTGGATAGAACGTGACCTTTGAAGTCCAAGCTTTTTGGAATTTTCCTGTCCTTATGAATCTGGCATCATCAGCAAGGATTTTTTCTAAGGAGTATTCATTATTTTTGAGTTGAATGTACCATTCCGTCCAACTTTCAAGAAACATGTAGTACGCTTTTTTTAATATTCTGATTTGGTTCACTATTGTCTCTATTTTGTTTTGCTGGTTGGTATCTGTAACCATCTTTATAGGTAGATTGTTAAGATATTTTGTCTGGTAGGAATAGTAACCCCCTGAAACAAAGGGTGCGGTGGACTTCAGGAAGAAGTCTAATACTTTAGAGTTAAGAAGAGCTAAGAGGTATTTGTACCTGATCTTCACTCCGTCTTTCAGAATGATGCCATAGCTTCCTCTGTCAATAAAGTATTGATTTTCATCTAATGCATAATTTGCGTTTGTTGATATCCCAGGCGTAATTATTTTAACTAATGGATGGCAACCGAAATTCTGAGCTCGAGAATATTCATACCATCTTGATGAACCTTTCCATAGACCTTCCTCTCTCGTTTCAAGAAAATGTCGTTTCTTAACGAGATATTCGAAGGCTTTTGGATATTTGATTTTCATTTCTGACTCTTCGATAAATACCGCATCGAATTCTTGGCCCCTTTTACCTATATATTTGTAGGGAAATATAGCGTAGTAATTTCTTGGTGTTGCAAGATATCTCCGGATATTACTACTTTTCAAGATTGGAATTAGTACCTCTTTTTCAATGACATACTCTTCTCCTTCTTTTTCAGGTTTGATAGGTCGAACTTTAACATACTGACCTAATGATTGGATTATTGAGAGAGCAAAGACCTCTACAGGCGTTATTACTAATCCTTGGTAAATTTTGTAGGTGATATCTACAAGGCGAGGATTAACTCCTACAATTTTTTGAAGAAGTTGTTGTTGAATCATGGAGGTTAACTGCCAATTGTCAACAGTCAAGTTACTACTGGAAGATGTGAATATCTCATAGTCATTTTCCTTGAACTCAGCGGATGCTTCTATTTTTACTTTCAGATTTTCAACAAAAACAGCCAGATCTGTGGCTCGATTTTTAACTCTGCCTACACGGAAGGTATATTCTTCTTCTTTTTTCTTCTGTAAAAATAAGAGACAAGTATAATTTGTTGCTTCATCAAAAACTTGGGCATCCCCAAAATCAATAAACTGATCGACTTTCATCTGGTCTTTGATAAGTTTTCTAATACCTAACCCATAGTCAGTGAAAGCAAACTTGCTGGGATTGATAAATCCGAAACATCCAGTTTTCCTAAGTAGTTGGAATGATTTTTCGATAAACACCACATATACATCATAAGATGCAGTAGCTGATGAATAGGTTGCACCCAAAAACCTTCTTATTGTGCTGTTCATCAGTTTGGCTTTGATATACGGCGGATTACCGATAACAACATCCATGCCCCTTAAATCCTCGAGTAACGCATTACCATACTCATCAAAGAACACGTACCAAAACTCTAATGCCCAATGAAAAGGTTTTGTTTGATCAATAATTTTGATGGGAATATGTTTTGCTTCTAAATATTCTGTAAACTTTTCATCAAGTTCCTTACTAATCTCACGCTTTATACATTCGATCTCTTCTACAAGTTTCGGGTTAACTGGATTTTCCAGATAGCTTTTCCTTAAATCAAAAAGCTTAACCAGATTGTTCGGATGTTTACTTTTTAAATAGTCTATCGTTACCTCCGCAGGCGATCCAACTATAGAATCCCCGTTGCACAAGTTCATTTCAAGGTTAGGCAGAATGTAATTTGTATCTGCAGGAAGTCTATCATATCTGAACTCCTTAGGTGCAAGCTTAATAGCTTCCAACCATATGTTCACTTTAGCGACTTCAAGCGCTCTTTTGTCCAGGTCAACGCCATGGATATGCCTTACAAGGATTCTGGCGATCAACTCCCTATCGTTTCTCGGACCTACTATCTCCTTTATTTCAGATAGCAGCTCTAATTTTGCCCTGACTTCTTGCGGAAGGTCAAGTGAACCCATGTAGTTAGAATATTTCTTAATGCTGCTCTCAATTTCTTGATTAAGCTCCCCATACTTTTTTGCGATTATCCTAATGGCCTTAATGAGGAAAGAACCTGACCCGCATGCTGGGTCGAGAACTCGTATTGAAGTAAACCTTAACACTAACTCCTTTGTGTCTTCAAACTCTTCTCTCTCCAATTTTTCCTTTATTTTCGCTAAAAGTTCATCGAAAATCTTGCCAACAGTGTTTTCTGCAATGTACTGCGTGATATATTTGGGCGTATAGTAAACGCCTTCTTCTTTCCTTACTTCACCCAAGAATGTTTCGTAAGCCTTTCCAAGAACATCCTCATCTATATATCTAAAGTTATACTGTATTATTCCCTTTAATGCGCCGAAGGGCACTTGCAGATAAGTTAGTCCAAGCACCAACTGAAGATTTCTGTAAAGCTTACCTATATTTTCATCCT
>DAOUSS010000012.1 GCA_030627085.1 Candidatus Stahliibacteriota bacterium
CAGAAAAATTGACAGTGACTTTCAAGAGACTGTTAAGAGACAAAGATATATTTTTGTTTTAAAAAATCTCTTACAAGTCTCTTAGGAGTCCCTGTGAAAAAAATAAACAACCGTGACTTGCCTGCCGGTAGGCAGGTAAGAGACTTTTCTACCTGTCGGTAGACAGGTAAGAGATAAAGAGTCTTTGGTTTCTTAAAGCTTGCTAAAGCTTCTGTTCGCGTTTGTTTAGGAAATCACCATTTTTGGCTTTTGTAAGTCGTTAATATATAAGGGCTTAAAATTTTGGGAAATCCTGCTTATATCTGAAATAGGTTAGTATGCTGCTAAACCAGAGATATATCTGAACCTGTCTCATATTATAATCCCAGAATATGCGTTAACAACACCTCCGAAGGATCCGTATGGAGAAGAGCACCGAGGTCACACATTAGTTAGCTGAAAACGCCAGGTCATCTGTAGTGATGTGATTGCTCTTGACTTGATGCGATTTCATCGGTCTTCACGATATCCTCTTTACGGTCTCCTACGGTCTTGCATCCTTCGTTCAGGACGCTTTTCCGGAGGAAGCGGGCGCATTCCCTCAGGATGCAATCTTCGTTCATAGAGCTGGAGAAATTGCTTCTGTTGTTCTGGGGTGAGTATATCCCTCATCTGGCATAAATTCTCAAAAACCCGTGCTTCAACTTCAGCCTGCAAAGAAGCAATCTCTTTGACTAAACTATCAGCTCTCGCCTTGTTTGGCTCAGCTTCTCTTAATAGCGCCATTAACTCTTCTCTTTTCGTAAACATCTTCTTCCTCAGAGAGAGTATTTTTGGTCTCATTTCTTCATGCATCGCATTTATTGCATCCATCTGTTCTTCCGTGAGATTGAGCTTCTGTCTCAGGAGACTTCCCCGTAAATCACGTCCTTTATCTATCCGCCTCAAAGTAATGTCTCTTTTGTAACTTCGCCCCTCCCGCCAATGGTAGCCGAAAGTTAATATCGCCGCCAGATTTATTGCAACTGAGATGACAAGGACAATAATAAGAGATCTTTTACTCATTTTCCCCCCCGGTTAACAAATCGTCATACACACCGCTTAAAGAACCTTCTGAAAAGTCATCGAGTGAGTTAACACAGAGGAGATCGGCGAATTCCATATTCAACCTTGACTCGCTTTCTGCTCTTACCTGATAGATTGCCTTTCCCAGATAACTTCCGAGAAAGAGGGAAAAGATGACGAGTGCCGCGGCGCCTACAGGGACAGCAACACGCCTTGTCCACTCCACAAATGGAAAGCGAATAAGGCTTCTCGCTTCTCGTTCGGCGATCCTCTGTTTCAAATGAATCATGAAATAGGGCGAAGGTTCTATCTCCTCAAAATAATCAAGAGAATCTGATACCTGATGTAGAGCTTCTAATTCCCCTTGACAATCGGGACAGGTTTTTAGATGCTCTAATATATGCTGTTTCTCTTCTTCGGACACCTCACCATCTAAAAAGGCAGAAAGTCTTCTTCTTACGCGTGAACATTTCATTTTTCCTCCTTCATTTATTTAGACAGGGATTTTTTCAGAAACTTGCGGTTAACCCCGTTAGAATTACTTGCCATTGGCAAGACAGAGCCCCGGTATCTTATTTCTAACGGGGTTAAATTTCACCTTTTTTTCTGAGGGAAAGCAATTTCTTTTTGAGGGCACCTCTGGCTCTGAAAATTAAGGACTCAACAGAGGATAGTGATATTCCCATAATCTGGGCTATCTCCTTGTAAGATTTCCCTTCAAACTTGGATAATACAAACGCAATCCTCTGCCTTTTTGGTAGCTCATCAATTGCTCTTTTCATGATTTTTGACTTCCTTTGTCGCTCAAATTCAATCTCAACTTTAAGTGATTCAGGAGTTTTTCCCTGTTCCATTATCTCATCCAGAGATGCAAGCCTTTCCTTGTGTTTGCTTCTATAGTCTAAGCACTGATTAATAACGATCCTATAGAGCCAAGTCGAAAACTTGGATTTTCCCTTGAAGCTTTTGGCATGGTGCCATACCTTTATAAAAACTTCCTGCGTGATGTCTTCTGCTTCGTCAGATTTGCCAATATAACGATAGATTGTATTCAAAACACGGTGCTCGTATTTCTTCACCATCTGTTCAAAAGCGACTTCGTCACCCTCTGCTACCTTTTTAATCATTTTTGCATCCGGATCTTCACTATTGTGAATGTTTTTCATATATCCTCAATAAGTGCAATAAAAAGACGACTAACAGTATATTCTTAATTATCAAATAGCCAGGAGAGATACTTCTTGTTCTTCCAGCTTATCAATGAAATTCCAAGATGATAGTAATGAACGATAGTTAATCCCTGCGATGAGCTAAAAGGAAGATATGGATGCCAAACGCCCCGCTTCTCATATTCCAGTATAAATTCTTACTTATATGCCTTACAAACGGAATCCCCAGCGGCTTTGTATACACCTTATCGAGAACAAAACCCGCATGTAGAAATAAAGATGCAAGGCCCCTCGGGTCAAACTCCTGGATATGAAGGGGGTCATACAGATAGTCGAAACCTGTAATCACAGATTTTAGTTTATGTATGAATGCCCACCTATTGGGTGTAGAGACCGCGACTCTGCCGCCACTTTTCAGTAATCCCCTTATTCTATGCATGGCATAGAGCGGGTCTGGTAGATGCTCAATCACCTCTATCATAGTTGCCGCATTATACTCCTCTCCTTCAATCTCGTCCACCCTTATATTCCTGAATGATATATCTGGATATATAGAAGATGCAATCTCAATTGCGTTTTTATTTATATCTATACCCACGGGAGTTACCCCATAGTTCTTCTTCAGGATGTAACAGAACTCCCCCGTGCCACATCCTATATCAAGGATTCTCTCGCCTCTCTGCGGAGAGAGAACCTTCAATATCTCCTTGAACTCCCAGTTATTGTAATCCTTACGATGGAGCACTGCGTATCTATACCCGTATTCCATAGTAAAATCAAAAATTAAAAATCATAGCCACAGATTACTCAGATTTTCACAGATTGAAATATTCCTTCTTATCAATAAAATCCCTGCCTGTTGCAGGCAGGCGTGGCTCATTACACATCACATATTGCACATTTCACATTCCACATCTCACATTTCACATTTTTATATTTAATTATCACTCCTCGCCCACAATAAATCCTATATCATCTCGTGTTATGCCCCCTGTTATATAGAGAAAAAGTATATATATGATTGCACCGATAAACACAAGCAATACAACATTTAACATCCTTAAGAAGTAAAGAGAGATGCACATAACTGTTGAGGCAAACGTAGGTCTTACTATATGTGGGAGGATTTGAACCCTTACTATCCTGTTAAAGGTATGACGCATAAGAAGAACCATAATAATCTCAGAGCATACTGTTGCCGTTGCTGCCCCGATTATACCCAGGATTGGTATCATGATCACATTAAGGATTATATTTGCAACTGTACCTGTTACCATAGCAGCAGCATATTTCTTTTCATTCCCTGATGCGATAAGCCCCTGGGTGTATATACTGCCAATGGTTGTAATTGTCAGTGTCCATATGACAATCTGGAAGGCAAATGAAGCTGGTGTATATCCCTCTCCATATATGAGCCGCATGATGGGAAGTGCAAGTACAGCTCCCCCAGCACTTATTGGAAGAACAAGTGCTATAACTGCCTTTGCAGCGAAGGAGAGGATACCCTCAAGCCTTTCTTTTGATTCCTTGTAATACCGTGATATGAGAGGAAGAATAACCATCGAAAATACCCTGTCTATAAGAAGGAGGAACATCAGTAGTTTATATGCGGCAGTATAAAGGCCTGCCTCTTCTATACCTTTCATAAATCCAAGCATCGTTATGTCAAAATTGAAATATATCTGGGTCATTACAGTCCCAATCCCTATCGGCAAGGCTCTTCTCATGAGGTCCCAGCCCGTGATTTCTAATTGCGAATTCTCGATTTTCAACTCCCTCTTTCTCTTCGCAGCAAGTGCTAAAAATGATGTAGATAGAATACCTCCTACAAACCAGAAAAAAGGAACGAAATTTATATCCTCAGGAGACCTAACAAATATAAGAAGGGGGAGGAGATAAAAACTATAGGCTATGACGGCTGAAATACCTATATATTTCATTTCCTCTATTCCTCTGAAGAACCATTCGACTGAAAGCGCATAGGGGAAGAGAGAAAGACAGTAGAGGATGATAATTGGCCTCACCTCTGCCATGGTTGGTATGAGAAACGTCAATACTGCGATTATGATGAAAGCAGTTACAGCGAGGATAAATCTTAATGGAATAATCCTACCTATGTAACCTCGGGAAAGAAGAGGGGTCTTTGCTATCTCTCTTGTGCCAAGACTTGACAGACCAGGGTCTACAAAAAGGAGGGCATAACCAAGGAATGTGAAAGCGAAGCTCACCTCTCCAAATCCATGTGTGCCCAGTACCCTTGCAAGCCATATTGTGGCGACAAAACCAAGGACACGAGAGAAGACATCGCCAGAGAATACAAACAAGATGTTCTTTGTAATCCTTCTCACTATGTTAATCTATATCTTCAAGCCTTTCTACATTCATTACCTCTGCATCAGGAAGTATCTTCTTTATCAAACCTTTAAGAACCTTTCCCGGACCTACTTCTATAAATCTATTTACCCCATACTCCGTCATGGCTATCACACAGTCTACCCATCTCACGGGTGATATTATCTGTTTTGCAAGGGCATCTTTTATCTCGTATACATCCTTCGTCAACTTCCCGGTAACATTCAGGGCAATGGGTATCCTGGGCTCTCTGAATTCAAGTTTTGACAATACCTTATCGAATTTCTCAAATGCAGATTTCATAAGTGGAGAGTGAAACGCCCCCGAGACCTGCAATTTTATCACCCTCTTCGCCCCTGCATCCAGCATCTTAGCACAGGCTTTATCCACTGCATCCAACCTGCCCGATATCACAATCTGCAAAGGAGTGTTATAGTTTGCAATAACAATCCCATCTATCTCTTTAACTATCTTCTCTATCTTGTCAGGAGCAAATCCAATAACGGCACACATACCACCCGGGTTCTTCCTCCCGGCCTCTGACATAAGTTCTCCTCTGAATCTAACGATATGAAGTACATCCTCAAACGAGATTACTCTTCCTGCATAAAGGGCTGAATATTCGCCGAGCGAGTGTCCGGATACGCAGACAGGAATTACTCCTTTCTCTTTCAGGAGTTCGAAACATACAATAGAGTGCAAAAGTATTGCAACCTGGGCATTTTTTGATTCTTTTAACACATCTTGCGGTCCATTAAAGAGTATATTTGTTATACGCACACCGAGAGCTTTCTCTGCCTTCTTAAAAAGTTCTCTCGCCTTATCATCGCCATCGTATATATCCTTCCCCATACCGATATATTGTGAACCCTGACCAGGAAAGACAAACCCAACCATAAATCCTCCTTGATTTTCGGCCACAGATTATACCAAAAACTGTAATTAGGTAATTAACGGAAATCCTGAATTTAGTTCAGTTTTATGAAATTATGTGCTGATAAAGTTTTACAGCATAATCTACAAAATAAGCCATTTGTTTCACTTTTGCATAAATGTATCTTGCTTCCCTTATATATTTGTATTGTCTATTCATTACAACAGTCCAACATTTGTTACCTTTTGGAATAATTCGCGCACCTTGATGTATCAACTGATTTCTAATTGTTTCAAGAGATTCGCGGTTCCAGTTTGATGGCAAATACTTTTTTTAAAAATGGAAAAACAATTATATGCTATTATTACCAGATAGAGATACGCTTGATTGCCCCTGAATTTCTGTGATGGCAGTTTGCCTGCGTTAAATGGATTCTTTGACTCCTTAAAAAAGTTTTCTATGGTTTGTCGCTCTTTGTAAAACTCATAAAAACTCGCTGCGTCTGTAAAAAATCCTATATTTGAAACTATACCGTATCTGATGTGACGTTTTCTACCTCTTATTTTTATCGGTTTTTGCTCTTTCTCAATCAAAATTACCCTGAGTGGACAGGGACATTTAGATACGACCTTTGCCTGACCAAGATCCATAATTCTTGTCTCGTCATCGTATTGCGTCCAGTTGCTCTCGTCAATGCTATTATTCGATGCTATCCACTTATAAGGTGCACCTACTATAAATTGAAGCCCATTCTCTATAACAAAGTTCAAATTTGACCCTGAAAGATAGGCAGTATCCGCTCTTACCACAAGATTAGGCGTGTCAAGTCTCCTTATCACATCCTGAACGAGATCTTTAAAATCTATAGAGGGCTTTTGACTACCAAACATCAGGTTCTGTGAGACGGCTTCTCCTCTTATAAAACCAACTGACCATTGATAGCAGGGTTTACCCTTATTTTTCCGATTGAATCCAGGAACTGCCCCTTCTCGTTTGCGCGATTCTAATGAGTGTGTAGTACTGTCTATATCCAGAACAGGAAAATCCTGACAGGCACTCTCTCCAAAGTCTGTAAGAAGCTGGGTATTTACTCTGTCCAATTGCCTCAAATGCCATAATGTAAATTGATTTATGAAATTTCGTGCCGTAGTAGCCTCAAAAAATCTGGGAAGTCCTAATAGCTTTGGTAGTTCAATTTCATTGTGAAGAAGTACATTTACATTCTCAAATCGCTTTATGCCAAGGAGAATAGTGGCAATAATACTCAAACATAGCTTTTCATCCGGGAATGGACATCTCCTCCGTTTTATCGGCTTTACTCTGTTGCGGCGTCTTTTAACGGTTACTATTTTGAATCTTTCTTCAAGATGTAGAATGTCAACGAGAAACCATGTAAGGAGAGCAAAAAGCCCATACTTTGTGAGTGTTGTTGCATCAAAACGTAGTTCTATGTCTTTAATCTGCATAATACCCCCTTTCTTAAAAAGCGCGATAGGGTATTATAACAGATAAATGGACTTTTGTCAAGTAAAAAATTTGGAAATCTACAATTGCAACAGATATTAGGAAAATATGTCAAAGAGCATTATTGGACTAATAGCTTGTTATACATAGAGTTATTAGTAATTCAGGATTTCCGTTAAGTAATTCCTGTCTACCCTGCCTGCCGTCAGGCAGGCGACAGGTAGAAAAGAACACGCTCGGAAATAACGACCACACTCAATTAATCAATAACTTAATGGTTTGTATCTTGTGATTATCCGTGCCCATCTGTGGTTAATGCCTATTCTGGGATAATTTTTCTAATCCGTGGCACCTACAATCTAAATTTCTCTCCCAAATATATCCTTCTTGCCTCTTCATCATTTATGAGTTCGTCTGTCTTGCCAGATAGGAGTACCCTGCCCTCATATATTATATATGCACTATCGGTTATCTCTAAGGTCTCTCTTACATTGTGGTCTGTGATGAGTATACCTATTCCCATCTGCTTTAGTCTCATTATAATGTCTTGAAGGTCACTTCTTGCAATAGGGTCTATACCTGTGAAAGGCTCATCAAGAAGCAAGAATGATGGATTTGTAGCAAGCGCCCTTGCAATTTCTACCTTTCGTCTCTCTCCTCCCGATAGTGTAGATGCCCTACTTTTTCTAACCTTTTCAAGACTAAACTTACTTATAAGTTCATTTGTCCTCTTCAACCGTTCATATTTGGGGACATCTAATATCTCCAGTATAGCTAGAATGTTCTCATCTACAGTAAGCTTGCGAAAAACAGACGCCTCCTGAGAGAGATAACTTATACCTTTTCTTGCTCTGAGATGCATTGGTAATCTTGTTATGTCTTCGTCATCAAAATATACCTTACCATTCTCTGGTGGCACGAGACCCACCATCATATAAAAAGTTGTGGTCTTGCCTGCTCCATTTGGCCCTAGAAGTCCGACTACCTCACCTTCTTTCACTTCAATCGAGACCTCATCAACAACCCTTCTTCTGCCATATACCTTTACAAGACTTTCTGCCCTAAGAATAGCCATATCATAAAAGTTTAATTTAAAACCTACTTTTGTATTATACATTATATACACAAAAATGTCAAGAAAATTTTTTAACCATAGAGGGCACAGAGAATTTTTGTTTAAAAAGAATAAAGACTCTGTGTTCTCCATTCTCGAACTCTAAATCCAAAACATGGATTGCACTGGTTTACTCTGAGCATACGGATTGGAAATGAAATTTGAGTGCACAGAGAATAAAATAAAAGTGTCTTTCTCTGTGAACTCTGTGGTTTTATACTTTCCTATACGATCAAGGAAAAAATTGGACGCACCTGCCTGCCGGCAGGCAGGGATTAACATAAATCAACACAGATGAATCTTGTAGGCACGAATTCAATTCGTGCTGCTATTTTTGCACGGTTAATTTCTTTTTCCAACAGGGAACTAAAGAGACTGGAAGAGTTTTTTATTTCTTTGTCTCTTATCTTTGGTCTTAACTACTCGTCTCTTAAAAGTCTCTTACAAGTCACTGTCAATTTTCTCTTTTTTAACAGGGACTGGACGAGACTTGTACGAGATTTTAAAGAACCTTAATTCTTGGTCTTAAGTCTTTGATCTGCTTGCCCCGTTGGAGCATAGCGACTTTATGGGGTGGTCTTATGTCTAAATCAGCTGTCTCTTTAGTGTCTCTTACAAGTCCCTGTTAAATTACAAATCTCTTACAGGTTCCTGTCATTTTTTTCTTGACAATTGCGAATTTATGTGGTAAAATATACAACTATGATTGATGGCGTAATTATAAAGAGGTTAAAAGTAATCCCTGATGAGAGGGGCAGGTTGACGGAGATATTACGTTCTGATGATGATTTATATGAGAAATTCGGGCAGGTCTACATCACTACTGCCTATCCAAGCGTAGTAAAGGCATGGCATTACCACAAAATCCAGTCAGATAATATGGCCGTCATACAGGGTATGATGAAAGTGGTGCTCTATGACGGAAGAAAGAATTCAAAAACAAAAGGAGAAATAAACGAATTCTTCTGCGGTATCCATAATCCCATACTTATCCATATTCCTCCACTCGTTTATCATGGGTTTAAGTGTATATCTGAATATGAGGCGACAGCTGTGAATATACCGACAGAGAAATACGACTATAAAAATCCTGATGAATACAGGATAGACCCCTATGAGAACGATATACCATATGATTGGCGGAGAAAGGATGGGTAAGGGATCAATGCAAAATTAGCAATTAGCAATTAACAATGAAGAGAAAGAAAAATTTTGCATTGTTAATTTTAACTTGTTTTTTACCATGAACTTACTAGTTACAGGTGGAGCAGGATTTATAGGAAGTAATTTTGTAAAGAAAGTGCTAGCAAAGGGTCTATCGGCTGACGGATACAAAGTGACCGTCCTGGACGCCCTTACCTATGCAGGAAACAAGAAAAACTTTCCACCGGATATATGGAATAATCCAAATTTTACATTTATAAAGGGAAATATACTTGATCGAGACCTTGTACATCGCATTATGCACTCTCAGGATACAGTGGTTCACTTTGCTGCATATACCCATATAGACCGTTCAATTGACCTCTCCGACCCGTTCATTGACACGGATTTCAAGGGGACACATATATTACTTGAGGCGGCAAGACATACAGGTATAAAAAGGTTTATACATATCTCAACATCAGAGGTCTATGGTAGTGCTATGTATGCACCGATGGATGAAGAACACCCGATAAAACCACAAAGTCCCTATGCAGCTGCAAAGGCAGGAGCCGATAGACTGGTATATTCCTATTGTATGACATACAATCTTCCCTGTGTAATAATAAGACCATTCAACAACTATGGCTATAACCAGTATCCAGAAAAATTGATACCTTATTTTATAACGAACGCACTGGATGGCAAATCACTTCCCATATATGGTTCTGGAGAGAATACAAGGGACTGGCTATGGGTTGAAGATTGTGTGGACGGAATAATAAGGGCACTGGAGGTAGATGGGTCGCAAATAGAAGGAAAGGTCATCAATCTCGGAACAGGAAAGGACCTCTCAGTAAATTATATTGCAGAGAAAATTCTTGAAATCCTTGGTTCGAAAAATGCTGTGCAAAAGAATAAGTCCTTCAGTCGACGGATTGAGAGGGTTAGAGATAGACCCGGCCATGTAAAGAGGCTTATCGCCTCTTATGACAAGGCAAAAAGGCTACTGGACTGGCAACCTAAAATGGATTTTGACGAGGGATTAAAGAAAACGGTTGAGTGGTATATAAAAAACAGGGAATGGTGGGAGGAAATAAAGGAAAGAGAGGAATTCAAGACCTTTGAGAGAAACTGGTACAGCTTTTTAAGGTCCGTTAGCTAACAGAAGGAGGAACTTATGAACTTTCTGCTGCTTCTTTCTGTCCTGTGTTCAACAAGTATAGATGATTATATCATTTTGGAAGGTGACACACTCCTTATAAGTGTTTATGGGAGTGTAAGTTTCTCCTATCAACAGCCCGTCACATCTAACGGAGAGATATTTATTCAGTATGTATCCAGAGCCACATCTCAAAAACCATTTGAAGAGGCACCATTAATTGCATGGGAAATGTTGGATGTAATAAATATCGCGGGGATGAGTGTAAAAGACGGCACAAGAATAGTAGAGGAAAGGTTTAAAAAATATTTCAAGGATATAAAAGTAAATCTATCAGTAATCTCTTTTAGTGTCAAGGTTTATATGAGTGGGGCAGTGGGAAATGCTGGCGTATACCCGTTCCTACCGGGCAGGACTATAAGAGAGTATATAGAGAGTGCTGGCGGTCTACTATTTTCTGCAGACCCATCACTAATGCGTGTTACAAAGCATGATTCTATCATTGAGGCTACACCCGAATCAATAGCGGAAGAAAACTGGAGTATATACATACCCTACTCATATGTTTATATAAGAGGAATGGTTGTAGAGCCAGGTGTAAAGTCTTTCAATCCTAATCTTATTGGACTTGATTATATAGGGCTGACAGGCGGACCGACCGAGAGGGCGAATATGAAAAGAGCATATATACTCACAAAGAATGGTGAAAAACTCCCTATTACCGACTGTCCTCCAAGGTATAGCACAGTGGTGGTTCCAGAAATTGGTTTAAAATGGTGGCAGGACTATGCTGCAATTACAACTGCCATTACTACTATCATAATAACCTGGCTTACGATAACCAAGTAAATATAAAATAGTCATTAAGTTAATAAGTCATTGAGTAATTAAGTGACTATGCTCCACCTGGGAAAAAAGAATAACTCAATAACCTAATGACCCAATAACCCATTAAGCTATGAATAGAGACCCAAACATAAGGGATTACATATCTATAGTTGTTAAATGGAGAAACATTGTGCTCTTCAATGTTATCACCATTAGCCTCCTTGCAGTAATAGTAAGCCTCGTTCTTCCCAAGAAATATACCTCTACTGGGAGACTTCTACCACCGCTGCTCTCTGGTGAGAGTATGGAAATATCCGGCATCAGCTCGATGCTGGCAGGAGCTGGGTTACCCCTTGGTATGGTTGCTACCCCGTCCGACCTGTTTTCCGCCCTGTTAAAGTCAAGAACTGTCCTTGACGGTGTAATAGAGGAGTGTAAACTCAAAAGTTACTACAGAAAAAAAACAATGGTAGAAACAAGAAAGTATCTCCTTAAAGTAACAAATATTGAAGTTTCTCCGGAGGGTATTATATCTATCTCGGTCACAGATAAGAACGCGAATATGGCAGCAAAAATAGTAAATTCATACATCACCTGTCTTGACAGACTTAATAGAAAGACGAGTATGACCGTGGGTAAACGAAATCGCATCTTTCTCGAAGAGAGATTGGATGAAGTCAAAAAGGAGTTAAAGACAGCGGAGGATTCATTAAAAAAGTTCCAAGAAAGACATCACATCATCTCTCTGCCTGATGAGTTGAAAGAGGCAGTTTCTATTATGAGTACACTCCTGGCAGGGAAAATACAAAAGGAGATGAAACTGGGAATGATAAAAATGTATGCCACTGGGGAAAATCCTGAAGTTGTAAGGATGGAAAAGGAGCTTTCACTTATAGATAAGCAGATAAGGGATATGGGGTATGAGCCTGATCTGGATAAGTTTGGAGTTGGATTTTCTATTCCTCTTAAGGATGTACCTGAGGCTTCTTTGAATCTTGCAAGGCTTATGAGGGATGTAGAGGTAAAGCAAAAGGTTTTTGCTGTACTTACAGAACGGTTTGAACAGGCAAAACTCCAGGAGGTAAGAGATACTCCAACCGTTGAGGTATTTGATAAACCTGAGCCTCCAGAAAAAAGGAGTTTCCCGAAGAGGACAAGGATTGTTATTATAGCGTTTGTCTTAAGTCTCTTTGTGGGTATCGGATTAGCATTCTTCTCTGAATATACTGATAAAATAAAGGACAAGGATGAAGGTAGGCAGTGGGAAGAGATAAGCCAGGAGTTAAAAAAAGGGCTCTTTAGGAAATAATGTCAAATTTCCAATTACCAATTGTCAAAAAAGGTCAAAAAGTCAAAAGGTCTACGGGTCTAAAAGTTACTAAAAGACACGACGACCTAATTAATTACCTAATTACTCAATAACCTAATTACTGTTTCTGTAATTTAACATTTGGATTTTTGTTGGAAATTGGAAATTCGGATTTTGGAATTTATCAGGGGGGGTTGTGTGGAGGAAATAACTATTAAACAATTAGTTGAAGCGGGTGTGCATTTTGGGCATAGAAAAGACAAATGGAACCCAAAGATGCGAGACTTCATTTTTACCGAAAGAAGAGGCATTCATGTTATAGATCTGAAAAAGACTATAGAATATATGGAAAAGGCATACGAGGCAGTTGCATCAAATACAAAGGAAGGCAAAACAATTATTTTTGTAGGGACAAAAAAACAAGCAAAGGATATAATAAAGGAAGAGGCTGAAAGGGCAGGAGTATTTTATGTGTCTGAGAGATGGCTGGGGGGAACACTGACGAACTTCTCAACTATAAGAATGGCGGTAAACAGGATGAAGGAACTTGAGGAAAAGTTTGAGAAACAGGAATTCGGGGACCTGACAAAAAAGGAGATATTAACCCTTAAGAGGGAATTGGAGAAGTTAAAAAAGAATCTCTACGGGATAAGGGACATGGAAAGTCTGCCTGATATGGCATATATATGTGATATAAGAAAGGAAAAAAACGCACTAAAGGAGGCAAACAAACTTGGTATACCTATCGTGGGGATAGTTGATACCAATGTGGATCCAACCTTCGTTGAATATCCAATTCCAGCAAATGACGATGCCATAAGATCTATATCTATAATAACGAAAACTATTGCTAATGCAGTTCTTGAAGGTAAGAAAGCACGGGAAGAAGAGAAAGAGGAAGAAAAAGTAGAAGAGGAAAGAAAAGAAGAAAAAACAAGAAAAAAAGAGAAAAGTAAAAAGAAAGAATAAAACATGAATGATATAAATAAAAATACGGTTTATAAAACATTAGGAGAAACGGAGAAAGTATGAAAGGGAGAGTAAATATATTTTAGATGAAGGAGGAAGATGTGAAAATAGCAAAAGATGCCATTATAGAATTGAAGGATAGAACAGGGGCAGGCATTATGGACTGCAAGAATGTTTTGGTTGAGTGTAATGGGGACATTGATAAGGCGGTGGAACTCCTGCGGAAAAAGGGCATTGCAAAGTCAGAAAAGAAAAGGGAAAGGAAGACCGATGAGGGTATAGTCGAGGCATATATTCATCCAGGGGCAAGGCTCGGAGTTCTTGTTGAAATTGCCTGTGAATCAGATTTTGTTGCAAGGACACCGGAGTTCAAGACACTTGTCAGAGATATTGCAATGCAGATTGCAGCATCAAACCCGACCTGGATAGATAAAAAAGACGTGCCCGACAAGGTTACAGAGAAGGAAAAAACAATATACGAGTACCAGGCAAAGGAGAGTGGAAAACCCGAAAAGATCATACCCAAAATCGTAGAAGGCAAGATAGAAAACTTTTACAAAGAGACTTGCCTCCTTGAACAGGCATTTATAAAAAATCTTGATATCTCCGTTGAGGATCTTATTAAAGAACATATAGCAAAGTTTGGAGAAAATATAAGAGTAACAAGATTTGCCAGATTTAAAGTGGGGGGATAGCAGATGAAAATTCAAAAATCAACCCTTCGACAATGCTCAGGGTTGATGCTGAGCAAAGTCGAAGCATCAAAATGCAAAAATTAAAAATCGTGGTCCGTGTCCGTAATTCGCGAGGCATAATAGATGGAGTATCTTGCTCCATGTTATAAATAGAGAGGATAAAATGAAAAGGGTTATACTGAAACTTTCCGGAGAGATATTCCAGGGAGAACAAGAGTTTGGTATAGATACATTGCAACTGAAAAGACTTGTGGAGGAGATCACTGGTGTATATAACAAAGGGATAGAACTCGGTATCGTAGTGGGTGGTGGTAATTTTATAAGGGGTTCAAACAATCCTCTTAAAGGAATTGATAGGGTGACATCAGATTACATGGGTATGCTTGGAACACTTATGAATGCCCTTGCACTTCAAAATATGATAGAGAATTCCGGAGTTGTAACAAGACTCCAATCAGGTATAGAAGTGAAGAGTCTTGCAGAACCGTTTATTAGAAGAAGAGCGTTACGGCATATAGAGAAGGGCAGAGTCCTTATCTTTGCCTGTGGGACAGGTAGTCCATACTTCACAACCGATACTGCATCTGTATTAAGAGCAATTGAACTCAAGGCAGATACGATTCTCAAAGGAACAAAGGTAAATGGTGTCTACAATAAGGATCCATTAAAATATCCCCACGCCAAAAAGTACGACAAAATTAGCTACGAAGAGTTTATTGAGAGGAACCTTCAGGTGATGGATTTAACTGCTGTAACCCTGGCAAAAAGCGAAGAAATCCCGATAGTTGTATTTAATATTACAAAAGAGGGCAATCTGGGTTCTTTAATAGATGGGACACGCATTGGAACGCTGATTGGAAAGGAAAAAGAATAAAGGAGGGGGTAATGCTGAAGAAATTGTACAGTGAGACAGAAAATAAGATGAAAAAAACTGTAGAGATTTTGAGAACAGAACTTGTGAAGATTCGTACGGGACGAGCTAATCCGGGCCTTGTGGAGGATATTAAGGTTGAATCCTATGGGGCACAGATGCCTCTCTCTCAACTCGCAAGCATAACAGTTCCAGAACCGAGACAGTTGCTGATAAGACCTTGGGATAAAAATATTTTACCCCAAATAGAAAAGGCCATCCTGAAATCGGACCTTGGACTCACACCATCTTCTGACAGTAATGTCATTAGACTTAATATTCCACTTCTTACAGAGGAAAATAGACAGAACATCTCAAAACTTGTACACAGACTGGGTGAAGAGAACAAAATTGCTATACGCAACATAAGGAGACAGGCAATTGAAACAACAAAACTAATGAAAAAGGAAAAGAAGATTTCGGAGGATGACGAGAAGAAAGGAGAGGAAAAGATACAGAAACTTACAGATTCTTACATAGAAAAAATAGACAGAATATTAAAGGTAAAGGATAAGGAGATATTAGAGAGCTAATGAGCCTCAAGCCTAAAAAATACGATACCACCAAGGAAAGATTACCACAGCATATAGCCATTATAATGGACGGGAACGGAAGGTGGGCAAAAGGGCGTAATCTACCAAGAATAGAGGGACATAGACAGGGAGTAAAGCGCACAAGACAAATTGTAGAAACCTGCGGAAAACTGGGTGTAAACTACCTGACGATATTTGCCTTCTCAATTGAAAACTGGAGACGCCCAACGAAAGAAGTTGATTTTCTTATGCATCTATTTAAAGAGGTGATAAGAGACCAGGTACCAGATCTGGTGAAGAACAATGTGAGAATGAGATTTGTCGGGAGGTTGGGCAAGATTCCTGAAGATGTTATGGAGGTTATGAGATGGGGAGAGGAAACAACAAAGGATTGCAGCGGATTGACCCTTTTAGTTGCTATTTCGTATGGTGGGAGGTCTGAGATTGTTGATGCTGTTAAAAAGATAATAAATAAAGACATCCCATCAGATAAAATAGATGAGAAAACATTCTGCAAATTTCTGTATGCGCCCGATGTCCCATTCCCCGACCTTCTTATCCGCACATCTGGAGAGTACAGGGTATCCAATTTTCTTACATACCAAACCGCCTATACTGAGTTGTGGGTTACAAAGACCCTGTGGCCTGATTTCACCCCATCCCTTCTTTTAAAGGCAATCTCCGATTACCAAAAAAGAGAGAGACGATTCGGAGAAGTATGAAGAGTAATCTGTTTTACAGGGTTATAACATCTTGCTTATTTATCCCCGCACTCGTGTATATAGCAAGAGAAGGTAATGTTCCTTTTCTTGTGTTAATAGAACTTGGTATATTTCTCTCTAGTTATGAGTTCTATACTATCCTTGAGGCAAAAGGACTTCACCCTTACAAGAGCCTTGGTATTCTTGCGTCCCTCATACTGGGTTTGACTGCCTACTCTGCAAGTTATATTTTCACTCTTACTACTATTACTGTTCTCTTTATCGTTCTCTCAATATCTGAACTGACAAGAATAGACCCCGACAGGGCAATATTCCATATATCAACCACCCATTTTGGAGTCATATATACCGGCTGGCTGTTCAGCCATTTAATCCTCCTGAGGGAGATTCCCGCTCATATTGGTGGCGATTACGGTGTTGGTTTATCGTATGCAATGTTGCCGTTTGCCATAGCATGGACAGGTGATATAACTGCATTCTTTGTGGGGAGTAAGTTTGGAAGACATAAGATGTTGAAGAGGGTGAGCCCCGCAAAATCCTGGGAGGGGGCAATTAGTGGTGGCTTGGCCGCTACTGGTGCACTGTTTATTATGCGTGCGTCATATGCACCATATCTGTCGGTGATAGACACCATTATCCTTGGTATTCTTGGTTATGCCGCCGCCGTTGTGGGAGATCTGGTAGAGTCTCTCTTAAAGAGGGATGCAAACCTGAAAGATGTCTCAACCTCAATTCCAGGGCATGGGGGAGTTCTGGACAGGTTTGACTCCCTCCTCTTTACTGCTCCCCTGGTATATTATTACCTGAGATTCTTCGTGGTATAACAATCCTAACATATTTTAGCTTGGGTGATTATAAAACTTTTGACTCTAGAATAGTTTCTTAATCCAATAGTAGTAACTGTTTTAGTATTATAGTCTTCATTTCTTTTGCTTGCCCCGTGGAATAGCTATTATTCTGTTGGGGAAACTCCGTGCAATAAGGTATATTCCACGGGGCGGGCCCAAAAGAAACGAAGCAAAGAAAAAGGCACCCCGTATGTTTTTCTGTGGGAAAGGTCTCCTGACCTTGATTATCGAGACCGGGAGGTCTCTCCCACAAAGAGATGCCTCCCACAAATAAATCTTGC
>DAOUSS010000206.1 GCA_030627085.1 Candidatus Stahliibacteriota bacterium
TACAGGATTTTTGCATGAGGATGTGGAACTGAATGAATATCTATTTCCAACCCGACTCGGTGAGCGAGGTTTTGAGGATATTTCATTAGAATTTAATGACGGCTCGTCCGGATTAAAAGAGGTATTGGCTCTCTGCGTCAGATTAGCTGTTGCAAAGCATTTAAGTGGAAGAGATTCCCAGTGTCTCGTCTTTGACGACCCCTTCGTGCATGTTAGTTCAGATCGTTCAAATAAAATGATTGAGCTAATAAATGAAGCAATAAAAGAGTATGGACTCCAAGTGATAGTATTTACTCATCGTCAAATGGAGTTTGCTGGATTCACCGGCAGGATGGTTGATATTCAAAGTGTGAAATAGGAAAAGAGAAAGGAAGAATATTACTATGCGAACGAACCACCAAATAATGGCTTTCCAGAAGCCTATCTTCCTACATGAGTCTTCGGTCGCTGTCGCTCCCTCGCCCCTAGCGGGAGCACATAATACAGCATATACGGCTCACTTCGCTCGCCCAAATCGCCTTCGGTGAACTTCTTTTATCCGTATTCCGTTAGGCGAAATGCCTATGAGACCGTATAAGGAGTAAAGAGGAAGAGAGAATGATGTGTCTTTGGAATGCCGCTAACGGGCCTTCCGTTCACGCAGAATCGGGAGAAGAGACTTGAAACAATGAAGATCACTTATGTATCAACCTCTCTTCCTAAACAATGTGGGATAGCTACCTACACAGATTATCTCATTCATGGCATCAGAGAGGTGGAGCCGAAATCAGAGATCAAGATTGTTGCCGAGCAGGGGGCATCTCCTATCAAGCAGGAGAATCTTGAGGTAGTTCCTTGTTGGGATAGAAACGAGGATTATGTAAAGTCTATCATTACAAACACAAAGGGTGCAGATATAATCCATATTCAACACGAATATGGTATATACAAATTTGATGATAGATTACCTACGCTACTTCGGTCACTGGATGTAAACGCTAAGAAGGTAATAACTATCCATTGCGTAAGACCTGCTCAATTCTCTGAAAGAGGTGCGGTAGATGAGAATTTTGCAGCAAAAATCGCGCACCTTGCCGATCAGGTGGTCGTCCACCTTGAGTCGCAAAAAGCAATACTTACACGACTTGGAATACCATCAGAAAAGATACACATCATTCCCCATGGAACAGAGCTTAGTGATGAGGACAAAAATCTTTCCCGCAAGAAGCTTGGATTGCCTATTGATGCAAAGATACTTCTTATATTCGGATTTGTTAAGAAACATAAGTGTCTACATGTTGTTCTTGAAGCTATTGTCCAGATATTGGAAAGGTTTAAAGACGTGTATCTATTTGTGGCAGGTGGTCTCGCACCAACTGCTTCAAAAAAGGACAGAGATTACGCAGAATTTGTAGATAAGAAGATAAAGGAATTAAGCCTTCAAAAGAATGTTATCTATCCAAACAGATTCTTCCCAAACGAAGATGTGCCTTATCTGTTTGGAGCCTCCGACATTGTCCTCTTTCCATACCATGAAGAGGACCGCTCTGCATCTGGGTCATTTCATTTAGCTATAGGTGCAAAAAAGCCTGTAATTGCCTCAAGGATACCAAAGTTTGAGGAGCTTAAGAATATCTGTGATGAACTCCTTGTCCTTCCATACAATTCCTCTGGAATTGCAGGGATAGTTATTCGTCTTTTTGAGGATATAGAATTTAGCAGATATGTTCTTAAGAGAACAGATGAGTATCGAAAGCTTACTTCCTGGGAAGCGGTTGCACGCCAACACCTAGATTTGTATAGGAGACCTTGAGATGAGGATCGGAATGATGACTGCCTGGAACCAAGATGCAGGACCAGCTATTCATGCTGAGCTCATCGGCAGAGAATGGGTGAAGATGGGACATGAGCTTAGAATTTTTTCCTTCCTTAAGTCAGATTTTCATGGCACCGCTATTGTTGGTCAGGATGAGGAGTATGTTTTTCGATGTTTTACCACCTCTATGGCAGAGAAACCTTTTCTGAATGCCCGTCCCTTCTTAGAGTTCCAACCTGATTTTTTTATTACCCAAGATCTTGGTATGTTGCCCATGAATGAGTTGGCAAAGATTTTTCATCATAAAAAAAGAAAGGCGAAAACAATAACAGTAATTCATGACCGGATGCTATCATCTGCTCCCTCTTTTTATCAATTTGAATGGGATGCAATTGTCTGTAACGATAAAAGGTTCGTAGAATTTCTTGAAAAAGTTTTTCCTGAAGATAAAATTCATGTAATCCCCCCGCCCTTATAATGAATGGAAAGGTGGGGATAAGATTCAAGCAAGAAAGAAATTAAATTTGCCACTCGACAAGAAGATTATTATAAATTTTGGTCAAAGAGTAAAGGATTTCAAAGAAACACTTCCTTCAATTTCTGAACTTCAATCCAATTATCCGATTCTTGTTTTGATAGTTGCTAAGAAAGGAATAGAAGAGCTCATAAAAAATGCAACTTTACCTATTGAGGTAAGAGAAGAGAGACCAGATATAGAAAAACTTTATGAGTATCTACATGCATCAGATGCGCTGGTACTTCACCGTAGGTCTATCCCAGGTGTTGTTTATTCAAGCACCACCTATCAGTGCCTTGGCTCTGGATGTCCCATTGTTGCCCTGAACTCAAATTTCTTCGAGCCTTTTGGCGATGAAGTTTTAAAATATGATGACTTTGATGGGCTAAAAAAGTGTCTTATCGATATATTTGAAGATAGGAAAAGATATAAAACCGCAAAATTAGCAGCAGAAAAAGTAGTCAAGAAAGATTCTCCTAAAGAGATAGCTACTAAGTTTATTAAACTCTTTAGATCACTTGGAGGTGTAAAATTATGAAAATAGGGATGATGAGTGCTTGGAACACAGATAGTGGGGTAGCTGTGCATGCTGAGCCAGTAGGAAAAGAGTGGCTTAAGATGGGACATGAACTTACTGTATTTACCTTTAAAAAGGATGACTTCCATGGTGAAGGTTTCATAGCTGAGGACGAAGACTATGTAATAAGGTGTTTTGGAACGCGAAGGACGAACCTCCTTGACCCAAGACCAATCTTAACCCGCAATTTTGATGTATTTGTGGTTCAGGACATAGGTATGCTTCCTATAGATAGTTTAGCCAATATTTTTTCCTTGATTTCAAAAAGATCAAAAACAGTTCATATTGTCCATGAGAATAGGCTTCCTGAGGAAGCATGGTTCTATCGGTTTGATTGGGACGGAGTAGTCTATTTCTGCCATAGACAGGATTTTTTAAAAAGTGTTTATCCAGAGGCTAAAATGATTCACTTTCCATGCTTTCCCATAAGAAGAAAGGACAAACTTGAAGTAAAAAAGAGGTTAGA
>DAOUSS010000196.1 GCA_030627085.1 Candidatus Stahliibacteriota bacterium
AACTTTCTAATTTTACTTCTGGAGTGCAGTAGCTTGCTACTGCGTCGTCTAATTTAAGTTATTGCAGTCTGTAGACACGCCTGTCCCGTCGAAAGCGGGAATTTCAAATCGTGCAAAAATATCCTGTATTTCTATCAATTACAACAGGCATCCTGTTGCAACGATTATCACCACTCATAAAGAACAGAAAGTGAGCCAATCCGCACCTTATCATCCCCACCTGCCATGTTTTCAATCACGCCTTCAAACCGTAAGCTGTGCCATTTTACAGTAAAACCAGAAGTAAAAGTAATTACATCCCCGTAGTAATAGCTATCCTTTGGAGAGGAGTAAATTCCTGCTCTTAGAGTGATATTCTCTCTTATGGGATGCTCTATCCCCGCGTGAAGATAGGGCTCTACCGAACCTGAGGAGGGTCCATACCAACCATACCAATAATAACTCTGGTGCAGAAAGTCGATTTGAGCGGATATGACTGTTCCTCTCTCGTTCTCAATGTAACCACCCATTCGCAAGAATTTTGGAAGGGTACGCTCTTCTTCTGCTTCTCCAATGTAGGTAGTATCCTGATAGACCGTATCGTGATAAGCGTAATAGTAATAACGCTGGTCCTTCTTTTCTCCTTGGAAAGGTGTTTGAGTACCCATTGCAATGCCAACACCGGAATTTTCTCCAATCTTCCAAATCCCACCTATGCTCGCCGAAAACCCTTTACCCGCAAATTCCTCCGTATTCCATCGGACACTCTCCCACTCCTCGTGCTCCTCATGATAGAATGACCTTTTTTCTGTAGTAAGCCACTGGTATCCAATCGTTAGACCAAAGCTAAAAGCGTTATTTTTCCCTGATGCTATAGAAAACTCCGCTTTTGTAACCTTACCCTTTTCGGCAGGTTTTATTCTCTTGTCCTTCCAGGTAAACTCTCCATCTTCTTTGTTAGAGCAATAAGGCACATAGGCACCTATTCCAATCCCCATATCCCTGTAAGGGACAGTGAGAACAATCGCCTTTGGCACAAAAGAGCCTTTTGAGTAAGATACATTGCGGTCTCCAGAATCATAAGGACCATAATAATATCCGTATCTGAATTCACCCTTTTCATACAGGTATGACATCTCTCCATACACACTTAATCTCTTAATCTTTGAAAGCCCGGCTGGATTCCACCAGATTGCCGACGGGTCATCAGCCAATGCTACAAAAGCACCTCCCATCCCAATCGCCCGTGTACCGATTCCAATGCCGTGAAGAGGATAGTTTAGATCGGGGACCACTATAATATTTGCATTCCCGATCTTATAAGAGAGTGCCACGGCTATGAAAACAGCCCATAAGAAGCCTTTTGTTTTCATTTTACCCCCTGGTAATTACTTGAATACTTGAACCTGATCCTATGGCCCCTTCCTTTCTTTTGTCGTTCGTTTAACCAATCAGAACAATTTTTAAGTATTGTTCTGCTCTTTGATATAAAACAGAACGCAAAAAGGATAAACTCTCCATTATTGTACCACAATTTTTTTGCAAGATTTTTTATTGCAACTTTTATTTTTTATATTCCTAATTATCGCAAAAATTGACGAATATTAATGCATATTCTGGGATTATTGTGTCCCTTCCTTCTCTCTATGAAATCCAATTTTCCGGCGAGGCTTTTCAGGTGGTGCCATAAGCTGACGGATGGCATCAAAGACAACCTTGAACTGGGCATCATATCTCTTTTCTAAAGCCTCCAGTTTTTTAGCGAGCTCTTTGTGTGAAATAATCATCTCACGCAACTTTACAAATGCACGCATAATTTGAATGTTAACCCGAATGGCACGTTCGCTGCGCAAAACGCTGGAGAGCATCGCGATCCCTTGTTCGGTAAATGCATAAGGATGTGCACGTCTTGGTCCTCCCCAACTTGAAATCACAATTTGTGATTTCAAGATCTCATATTCCTGTTTATCAAGTTGGAACATAAAATCTTCAGGAAACCTCTCAATGTTGCGTTTTACCGCCTGTACAAGTGCGCGCACTTCTACTCCATAGAGGTCAGCCAGGTCTGTGCTGAGCATTACTTTCTTCCCACGGAATAGATAAATCCGTTTCTCAATTCTTTCCATCGGAACAATCGCCCGAATATCTCTAACTGAATCTTTCATATCCAAGTTTCCCAAATCCTTTGTTAAACTTTTGGATAATTATATCACATCTTTTTGATTTTTGCAAGTTTTTTATTGTAAAAAGGAATCTGAATGGGAGGACAAGATATTCAGGAGGGACAAGGTTGATAGATATACGCAAAACGCCTCCTCGGTAGCAGACAGTGTAGTAGTAAAACTTTTCTAGCTAACGGCAGGCAGGAATTCCATCCATCAACAAGCAGTATAAATCAAGAAGATGAACATTCCATCATTCTGGTAATTACCGGAATGTCGGAATATCGGCAGAGGAAATCATCTGGATAATTATCTCTTTTAGTCTCTTGTTTTTCTTAAAAATAGCAAGCAAAAGAATTATCTTATTATCACATCTTTTATATACCCTGAGAGGGTCTTTTTTATATTGTTTAACTCTCTCTCAGCGTATATGGGTCTATCCTTAAAAACATCCAGCAGCATCTTCAATTTTCTCGGCCTCTGCAACAGAAACCTCCTTGCACCCTTCAGCCACTCTCCTATTCTCTTCCCGTCCTCTGTTGAAAAAAAATCTGGAAATACTGTGGTTCTAAACTCATATTCTACATTACTATCTATAATAAGCTTTATACTCTTTTCTATGTCCTCAAGATTTACCGAAACTCCCGATGCTATATTATATTTTTCCGGGGCTGCTTTTATATCCATCGCAATATAATCTAAAAGACCATCGTTTATCAACTCCTCAATCATTGAAGGATTTGTACCGTTTGTATCAAGTTTCACCTGAAAACCTTTCTTTTTTATCTTCTTGATAAAATTGGGCAATTTCTTATGTATTGTGGGTTCTCCACCAGTTATGCAGATACCATCAAGAAGTCCTCTCCTGCGCTCAAGGAAGGAAAACACCTCTTCCCCACTTATGGTTGGCAGGTTCTCCCAGTCAACAACCAGCTCAGGATTATGACAGTACGGACATCTGAAGTTGCATCCTCCAGTGAAGACAACCGCACAAATCCTCTTCGGAAAGTCTATTATGGATACCCTCTGTAAACCTTTTATCATAAAAAAAGAGTTGAGTGGGAAGTTTTGTAGTGCTGCAGTTAAATGCACAGATGCATCATCTCTTTTTAAGATAAGCTATAAAACCGTTGATAAGATTCCCTGTCAGTTTGGACTGTCCATATAAATTTTCAAATTCAGCCTTGTCTATATATCCCTGGTCCAGGGCTACATAAAGATGACTCTGCAGCTCGCAATTTGAAGCGGAAGAATAGTCCAAAAACTTCACAAAATCCTTATTCGAACTCCTCCCAAACCCCTCTGAAATATTCGCCATTATTGAAATAGCAGATCGTCTGATCTGGTCTTGCAAACCATAGTCCCTATTGAACAGTGATTTTTTGCTGATATCGTATATCCTCTTTGTTAATATCCTTGCTTCTTGCCGTGCCTT
>DAOUSS010000009.1 GCA_030627085.1 Candidatus Stahliibacteriota bacterium
ACCAGATCTCTACTTTTTGCACAGTCCGTTTAGGTTTGTTTTCTTAAAGAGACACGGTTAGTGGGGAGAGTCTCTCTATAGTCTGTGCAATCCTGCCAGTCACCTCCAAAACCGAGAGGAGTTCTTGCGGTTGTGTATCTTTTGCGCCTGCATTTCGCTTTAAGAGAGTTATCTTTTCCCCGCCTATAACTATTCCCTCTCTGAGGAAGTCCTTAAGAGCAGTAAGATCATCCCGGGATATTGAGAGGATAAGGGATTTTGCCCTTTCAGGGCTGGAAGAGATTGCGGTAAACCGCTCGTCTATTTCACTTACGCCAGTTTTTACACCCTCCTTTTGTTGCATAAGTCTTTTTGCATATATCTTTACAGGAAGTTGTGAGGATATTTTCATAGTGATTCTCATATTTACCTTCGGCTCATTCTTTTTTCGCACAAACGATATATTTATCCCGTGATTTCCGTATTTACCTTTAAAAGAGGGAAGTTCGTTCTCCGTCATATATACATCACCGGGTATATATTTCCTCAACTCCAGAAGGTTTTCCTTTGCCTTTTTCATCAGCCTCTTGAAATTCCCCCTTACTATAAGTGGAACAATAATGAAAAGTAGAAAGGGAATCAGGACATTAAGAATGGTATTCCATATTTCTTTAAAATTTTTCATATAAACAGCCTATGCCCTCGGGTGTGCCTGTTTGTATATCTTTTTCAGTCTTTCAGGTGTGATATGCGTGTATATCTGTGTTGTGGATATCGAAGAGTGCCCGAGAAGTTCCTGAACTGTTCGAAGGTCACATCCTCTGTCGAGGAGATGGGTGGCAAATGTGTGTCTAAGGGTATGAGGAGATGAGTGTGTAACATCCGCCACAGCCCTTATATACTTTCCAACTATCCTTTGAAGACTTCTCTGTGAAAGCCTCTTTCCAAACTTGTTGAGTAAAAGGGGTGTATTCTTATTCCTTGAGGGTGAGAGATAATCTCGAATGGCATCTTTTGCCTTTCTTGTGAGTGGAAGGATCCTCTCCTTCCTCCCTTTTCCCATCACCCTGACCGTCTCATTTGCAAAATCTACGTCCTTTGTATTCAATGAGCAGATTTCACTCGCTCTCATCCCTGTACCATAGATGAGTTCGATAATTACCCTGTCTCGTTTGGATAGGTTGTCGTCAAGCAGTTTATTCATTTCCTCAATGGAGAGAAAGGATGGGAGTTTGCGTTTTAGTTTTGGGTATTTTATGTCCACAGCAGGGTTTATATTGACTATGTTCTCCCGTACGAGGAACTTGAAGAAGGATTTAAGCGACGAGGTCTTCCTCGATATTGAACTGCGTTCATATCCATATCTTGCAAGGCTTCCGAGAAAATCCCGCACATTCCTTCTCGATATTCTCCTTACATTGGTGATCTTAGCGAACTCTCCCAGCCAATCTGCAAATTCTGTGAGGTCATTTCTATACGCCCGCAGGGTATGTTCCGATACATCTCTCTCATTCTTCAGGGAATAGAGAAATCTATTTACATAGGTTAAAATAGACATAAGATATTAGGCATTGGGCAATCGTCAATTGTCAATAGTCATTAGTCTTTGGTCTGTGGTCTTTAGTCTATAGTCTTACTTATGGGTAAATTCTGTCTATAGTTCTGGGGAACGGTATGGTCTCTCTTACATGATGGACACCGCATATCCATGCAACTGTCCTTTCGAGCCCAAGACCAAAACCTGCATGGGGACAGGTTCCATATCTTCTAAGGTCAAGGTACCACTCATAGTGCTTTCTCGGCAGGTTATACTCGTCTATTCTCTCTTCAAGTTTGGCGAGGTCATCCTCCCTTTGTCCTCCTCCTATTATTTCCCCGTATCCTTCTGGCGCAAGCATGTCAAAATTCAAGGCGATTCTGTCATCCTGCGGGTTTCTTTTCATATAGAATGCCTTTATCTCGTGAGGATAACCAGTTACAAGGATAGGTTTTTCAAACATATTTGAAAGTTTGGTCTCTTCTGGAGCGCCAAAATCACCTCCCCAATCCATATCTACAAGATTCACTGCCTCGGTATATGTAATACTCCCAAAAGGGTTTTTTATTTTTTTAAGTAGTTTTGTATCCCTTTCGAGGATTTCCAATTCCAGACTATTCTTATCAAGAACAGAAGCCACAATATATTCAACAAGTCCTTCCGCAAGTTTCATAACATCTTCAAGTGTTGCATATGCCACCTCTGGTTCCACCTGCCAGAACTCTGTCAGATGCCTTCTTGTCTTTGACTTTTCTGCCCTAAAAGAGGGTCCAAAACAGTAAACTCTGCCAAGCGCCATACATCCCGCTTCCATATACAACTGTCCGGATTGGGATAGATATGCCTTTGTATCAAAATAGGGAACCTCAAAGAGAGTGGTTGTACTCTCGCAGGCAGATGGGGTGAGCAGTGGTGCATCAAGTCTTACAAATCCTTTTGAATCAAAGAAATCACAGATTGCCTTTATACAGGTTGACCTTATCCTCATCACTGCGAGCGGTTTTCTTGAACGAAGCCACAGATGTCTGCGCTCCATAAGAAACTCTATGCCGTGCTCTTTCAGTGATATGGGATAATCTTCCGCAAAGGAGACAACAACTATATTTTCAAAGGACAGTTCATAACCCCCTGGAGCCCTTTCATCCTTATATGCCCTACCTGTAATAATAACTGAGGATTCATATGGTATGGTATCACAAAGCCCGAATACATCTTCTGAAACCTTACCCTGTGATACTACAACCTGGACAATCCCCGTTCCATCCCTTATCAGTAGGAATACAATCTTACCACTGGAGCGTCGGTTGTATACCCACCCCTTGATGGTAACCTCTTCTCCCTCATATTTATACAGATCTTTTATGTAGCACATATGCCTGTTTGAGTATAATGAGCTTTATCTTCTCTTTGGATTCCAGTTTTCAGGGTATGTAAGTTCGTAGTAACCGAGCCCGTGCATATCGTAGAATACAAATTTCTCGTTTGTTGCATAGTAATACCATACCTCATATGCCCAGGAATCCAGTTCAAACGGATGCCTTTCTATCTCATCAGGTCTTCCCATAACCAGCCACACCCTTCCCATATCCATTTGCCAACCCCCGAGATACCTGTCCGCGTATTCTATTCTTGCCATATACTCGTCTTCCAGCTCGTTTTTCGCTGTTTCAGGAGTGGGGTCTCTTACCTTCCAGAATGCTCGCCACACACTATCTCTATCCTCAGGCCTTGCCGAAAGAAGTGTATCCAGTTCAGCGTTATTATTTGTCAGATATGCCAGTGCCTTCACCCTGTTTTTATACAATTTTTCATTCGTAAACACTGTTCTTGCAATAAAGAGGGTATCCATTCTTATGAATCTTTCCTCTCCGCTTTGAAGGATTGCAGATACAAAGGCGCTCTTACCAGATAATGTGTCCAATGCAGGTTCTATCCTGATGGGAGTTATGCCAGGAGTGATGTCAGTGCTATCCGTGTAATTCTCAAGGGTGAAATACAATATTGCGTCTCTATCAGAGTATACCTCAAAACAGTATGAAATTCCATTGATATTGGTGACAGTATTACTGCTGATCAACCTTTCATATTTTCTAGGTATCATACTTGATATTGAAAAGGCAGATAGAGTATCTATAGAAATTGTGCTTTCTTCCGCCGTGCTCTTTTGCGAGTTCAAGTCAGAGACAATAATGGTCATCTCGTACCTACCAGACAATATATCCACCCCGACTGTATCAAAGAATGTTCTGCTTGTCCCATATTCCAATCCTCTACACTTTCTCATCCACACATCTCCTTTCTCCTTGTTTTCTTTCTTTAATGTGACGGACACGGAATATACAGCAGTGAAAGTTTCACCCTCCTTTATGAATGTAAGTCCTTCACTCTCTGTCTCAAGAAATACACGGAGTTCCAATCCCCTATCGCCCTTGAAAATCCCGGGAGTATATACAAAATCAATACCGGGAAGGGTAAGCACTGTTAGAAGTATCGTGAAAAACGCATGCATGTACTATTATTAACGTAACTTCAGCTCTGCTGTAAATTCACTGTATTCTCTAAATAATGATTTAATCCTAAAGCTTTTATAATCACCTATTTTAATTATAGCACATTTTTCCCGGAATTGCAAGAATTTTTTTGAAAAAAACCAGAGACGAGATATTAGTAAGGAGTGTCTTGTATAAAGAGGAGGGCGTCAAACAGTAAGGAGGTTTGCAATAAACTGAACTCCAAAGAAGCTGCCTGCAAGTCCTGCTATTATTAAAAACAGGATGATCAACTTTCCCCAGTCCTGTGCCTTTATGCTGCCAAGAAGCACAGGCTCTTTTGAGAGATAAGCAGATGCGGCATACAATTCTTCACCTATAATTGTATAGTCGCATGCAGTAACAAAGAAGGGCAACTGCGTTACTGAGTCAGTACCTGCTATCTGGACTGCACCCGTCATATTTCCTGTCTCTGCCAAAAGGAGTGACTCTGCCCAGAACATCCCCAAAAAAAGGTTAGTTGCTGGTTTTTCCCTCATCATTATTCCATCAACGGCAGCAGCGTAGGCAAATTGACTCTGTGTAACAAAAAATACATTATCTTCATTAAAGGCATCCGGCCGACCTGCCTCCATATATCCTTCTTTTGTGACCTGTCTTGCAACCATATATACGATTGGGTCTCTGTTGGGGACTATAAGAGGAGTATCGTACTCTGCTACCTTCTTTGCAACCCTTTGAAGTATATTTATTGACGCAATAGTAGCAACATCAGACATAGATGAAAGTCCTGGCACATATAGAACAGCCCTGCCCATTTCGGTTGCCCTGCCAACTGCCTCATCGAGTGCATCGAGTCCTGCTATCTTTCTTACAGACAGTTCCCTCCCCTTTCTGGCAGTAGTCACGAAGTATATTAGAACTGCCATAAAGATTGCAACTGCTACCAGGGTATTTATCTTGCCTGTATTGAACCATTGGTAGAACGCCACTGCTGGGAGAGATGAGGGGGAAAATTCAGTATACTCAAGACTCTTGCTGCGACCCCTTATGCGATAAAAATATTCTCTTTCATTCTCTATACCACTCATATCCCTGAATCTGGATATTCCCCTTCCGACATATCCGACCATAGTAAATCCCGTATCCGGTGATTCACTTCTCCATATCTCATAGCCTCCTAGCAGAGAATCGTCTACCGGGAGAGTCCATTCAATCGTTATGCATCCACCAGCATCATTCGGCGTGTCGTATGCATGCACATCAAAGGGGGATGATATGGATATGAGTAGATTCAATATATATATCATATGCTGACATTATAGCACATTTTTATATGGATGTCAAGAAAAATTTCACCACAAAGATTTATCCCGTGTAATAATGCTTCGTATTACACGGGACAGGCAAAGTCACGAAGTCTACAAAGTATTGGTTATCAGTTATCTGTCCATACGGATCCTGTGATAATCCGTGATCCGCCACCCCGCCATCGGTGAGGTACTGCCAGAGGCGGTATAGTCCGTTGCGATCAAGAAAAAAGTTTACGCCATCAGCACTTCTCCAGAATTCTCTCGGCTAAGAGCCGACGGCGCCGGGCGGTCTTATCGTCCTTTGAGGATCGCCTTAAGTATCGCTCACATACCGGCGAGGCATATCGCATTTCCTCAATGGCAGACGGGAGATCGATCTCGCTCAGTGCAAGGAGTGTGTAATAAAAAGGGAAGCGCCTCCATCTACCATTACCATCGCGATGTAACTTCAATGTCTTCATTCCCGCTGCCAGTCGGCGTTCGGCGTCTTCAAGCCCTCCCACTACCAGATGACGCCAGAGTGAACAAGTGCACGTTCCACAACAATACATTCCGGGCGTAGAGTTGCCCGTCTCCGACCGTGTCAATGCATTCATCATCCCGCGACTTGCGCGGTTCAGGGCATTTTGAACGGCGACAATGGATACATCCAAGAGAATCAACGCCCGGCAGGCCTCTTCTCCAAGGATGTGGCGAATCGCAGCTTGTGACCGAAGCCTTTCTCCGGTAAAAACCCTTACACCTTCATTAAGGTCATTCTCGGTCGGAGCAAACATGTCGGCATACGAGCCGGGTCTGCCCTGCCGTCCGGCGATCCATTTTGCAGTTTCTTCTCTTTGAGACTTCGACAAGGACCGTCCGCAGAAAAACGCCTCGTTCACCGCATCGAGCGTAGAGGCTAAACTATTGGAATTAACTATCTTCATAAGTGCTCCCTTTTTAGCCCTTGATGGGGAAAAACGAGGTCAGGCTGAAAAATAGAAATAACTACAATTGCAACTTGAATTTGGGCTTGAAATTTTTATCTTGTTGGATATTCTATTCTCGGCATTCTCGCCATCGTTACATATTAAATCGTTCTATTTCCAATATCTCAAAATAATTTCTGGTTTCCAATTTGACACCAGTGCCCTTTTGTGGAAGCAATCATATGCTGTATTGATTATCTCTTTTTGTTTTTATTACTGAAATTAAATAATTTTGGGGATTTGAATCCTATTAGAAATTGTCTAATTCTTCTTTTTGCCAATTTTACATATTCTTCATCTATATCATATCCCACATAATGGCGTCCAGTCTTTATTGCCGCTATTGCAGCTTGTCCACTACCAATAAATGGGTCTAAAACAACATCTTCTTCAAAAGTGTAAAGTTGAATTAGCCTATAAGGCAAGTCTATCGGGAAAGGTGCAGGGTGTCCAACTTTATGAGCAGGTTCTGCTGAAAATGTCCATACACTTTTAGTAAATTCAAGAAATTCTTCTTTAGATATGGTGTTTTTCCTCTTATTGTTATTTTCCCTACCAAATGCGCCTTTTGAAAAAACTAAAATATATTCATGAATATCTCGTAAAGTTGGGTTAGTGGCTGAAAGCCAGCTTCCCCATGCCGTGGATGGGCTTGCACTTGAAGCTTTATTCCATATAATCTCGCCCCTCATCAAAAATCCTAAGTCAAGCATATCTTTCACTATAAATGCATGGAGAGGTATATACGGTTTCCTACCCAAATTTGCAACATTAATGCACGCTCTACCTCCTGGAACAAGTACTCTATAGACTTCTTTCCAAACATTCTTTAAAAAACCCAAGTATTCTTCGAGTGTAAGATCCTCATCGTACTCTTTTCCCACATTATAAGGTGGTGAGGTTACCATCAGATGGACGCTATTATCTGGCAGTTCTTTCATCTTTTCGGAGGATTTGCAAAAGATTTTGTCTAAGAACTGGGGGGGAATGGGATTTTCTACATATTTGACTTTCTGCTCCTTTGGTAACCCACGATATAATTTGCTTCTGTAAAAGGATGTAGAATCATGGTTAATTCTACCAGGAGTGCCAAAGGAGCTTGTTTGGGTCCCTCTATTTCTTCGATTGGTTTTCACTTCAATCCTCCCTCCAGTAATCTACCCATCTTTTATATGGGTCGTAATCTACTTTAGCTTTTTGCCAAGATATTTTGATAACTTCGGACATATCATCTTCAACTAAGCTTGACAATGCTTCTTTGGTTATCTCAACACCCCTTGGATTCGTTCCTGGTTTTAGAAGTTTAATATATCCCTCTCTGCCAACTCTATCAAAAAGTCTTTTCTGTGCTTCCTCAGGTATGTAAGAAAATCCACCGGTATCATCCCAGTTGATCTGTATAAGCAAAATGTCACATCGGGGATAGTACGTTTCACGGAATTCTCTTGCCTTTTGAGGGTCAACAGTCCATATAAGTTTAACTCCACCAAATCCTTTACCCGTTATTGTTTTGATAGATACAGGCTTACCAAACAACATTACATCAATCTCTGGTTCTGTTATAGGAATTTCTGTCTCAACATTTTCTTCTCCAAATTTATAGATGAGCAAAGCGACTATTATTCTCTCCCGAAGAGAGCCAACTTCCATACCAACTTTACCAGCTCGTGAACTCTCTAACTCAGCAAGATGGAACAGATAAGGCAGTCGCCCCTTGATTTTCTCCACTAATATTTCATCTTCGAATATTTCTGTCAGTCTGCTTGACATTCTACCTCCCTCCACATAAGCGAAATGTCACCTAACTCGTTTGTGTCTGACAGTATTGGATAACATCTCGTATCGAAGATATATGAACGACTACAATCTCTCCATACTGCCAGTGTACTTTTTGATTCTATAGCATCTTATTTCACTAACCTCTAATACTATAATATAACAAAAATGGGAAAAAGTCAAGGAAAAAGTTTATGGGGAATAGGAAGGTTATAGAGATCAAAGAAAGGTTATGGAGGTCAGGGCTTGCTGACCCGGTTACCACTTACCAATATAATGTAGCGTTGCTGGACAGCCCTCACACTCTTCGCGGTACCGCGAGCATTCCCTGCAGTCAGCTCCACACGGAGCCCGCTCCAAAATTGGCTTTACATCACCACGAGTCCAGGGACTCGATGCTACTACCCGTTGAGTGAAGTAACTTTTTGCACACTTGACCCCTATCGTCTCTTTTGGATTTTCTACTACCCATTCTAACCACCACCGATGATCTTGCGGTAAAGAAAAAACGCCTATAACCGTGCACCCTGCGCTCGTATAGGAAACGCAGTAAGGACACTGACGGTAAGTATCGGCAATCAACTGTGCCTTCTTGGGTGTAAGTGCCTCACCTAATAGAACGCCCACAAGGGGTATCATTTTCTTCCTTTTCATTAGCGATTCCCGCTAAACATAAGCACTTGTGCCTAACATATTATATCCGCAATTAATTACGGATACCCCGCCTTTTTGCTGGTATTTAGATACGACACAATGACCCCAAGACTCTACGACTCTAAGACTTTACGATTCTATAAACCCGCTATCCATTCGTCAACTATTCGTTCTAAAATCTCAAGAGGTACAGAGCCATGTTGCAACACCACTCGATGGAACTCTTTTATATCAAATTCTTCTCCTAACTCCATTTTTGCACGTTCTCTCAATTCCAATATTTTCAGCTCGCCGATTTTATATGCACATGCCTGTCCAGGCCAGACTATATATCTGTCGATTTGTCCATAAGAACCCCATCCCAGATTGTCCAGCATATAATTATACGCCCGATCGCGTGACCATTGTTTGTAGTGAATACCCGTATCAACGACCAAGCGAACTGCCCTAAAAAGTTCAGAGTTCAAATATCCTAATTTGGCATATACATCACCGTACCAGTCTTGTTCCTTAGCCAGTTTTTCTGCATATAATGCCCAACCTTCTGCATAGGCGGTAAAGAAAAACAGGTTTCTGAACATTCTATGATCTTGAGATTCCCGTTCAATGGCAAATTGAAAATGGTGTCCGGGAATTGCCTCATGGTATGTCAGGGTCTTCATTCCGGGTTTGAACGGAAGATGCGAAAGATTCGCATAAAAGATACCTTCTCGTGAACCGTCAAGAGCGGGGGGTTCATAATATGTCCCCATTGTGGTCTCTTTAAATTTTGGGACACGCTTCACGATGACCGGTGCTTTAGGTATCAATGAAAAAAGTTGTGGTATCTTTTTCTCTACATCATCAATAATTGCCTGATAATCTCCTAAAGCCTGCTCTCTCCCCTCTTCTGTCACCGGGTAGCGGAATCGATTATCACGTTCATTTTTCAATGCCTGCCAATATTGGGTTTCGATTTCCCCAAATGTTCTACCTTCTATAAATCCCAACAATGCAAAAAGCTCTCTCATTTCATTCTGAATACGTTCTACTTCTTTTAATCCTATTTGATGAATCTCCTCTGGTGACAGCGTGGTCGTTGTATGATAACGAAGACAATATTTATAATATTCATCACCATCTGGCAATTTCCATACACCTGCATCATAAGTTGCCTTTTCCTGTAATTTTTTAAGATGTGCAATAAAATCTCTATAAGAGGGGTAGACATAATTTTTAATATTATCTTCAACATCTTGATAAAGCCTCTCCTTCATTTTATCATCTATGTTTTGTAATTTCTCCACCCTGTCTTTAAACGATGCATACAGTAAGTTTTCCTTTACATCTACACTTATGAAATCCGACATAACCTCATCCAGTTTGTCAATGATAAAGATTGGCGGGATAATACCTTCTTCTTCCCGAATTTTTAAACCCTCCATAAGCTGATCAAACTTGTCACTGAATTTACTCAATCGAGTGATATAATCTTTTGCATCTTTTAAGGTCTTGATTGTATGATACTCTGTCATTAATGTAGTCAAAGCGTTGTGCATACCTAACATATGATTGATAATATATGGATGATGCATGAATTTTTCACCCTGCAATCTATTATTCAGATACCAGGACAATATATCGGCAGCAAGTTGTTGCGAGGGAGTTAATTTTTCTCTATCATAAGACGCGAGCCACGAATTATATGTACGCATTAAACCGTATTCGCGGATTATCGCCTGTTCTGACACATCAGTTAGCGCATCTTTCTTGACCTCAAATCCCATCTCTTCGGTAACGCACAATTCCGAAGCGATTTCAGGATTTAGCTCGATAATATCCCGGGCATAACGGTCAAACAACTCTTCGATGTCGGCTATGGTATCTGCTTGAGCACTCAACCCGACCGTACTCGCTAACATAATGAATAAAGCAAAACTCAAGACGCCGAGTTTTTTCATTTCTACCTCCTAATATTCATTTTATTCATTATACCTGATAACTCTTATTGTCGTCCTTCATCCTTGCCTTCTACCTTTTCTTTTCAGCATAGACTGGCGTGCTTGATGCATGAATGCTTCGAGTCTTGTCCTTGCTGTTGACTGTTCCAATCCATCATATGCCATATTCAAATACGGTATATTGTACTCGTCCTTTACCCTTGTCATTACAGCAGCAACATTCGTACCTGGCATACAGGTGAATGGCATCACAGTTATTATGCCTGATGCTCCTCTCTTTATAAAATCCACACACTTTCCCACTGTAAGAGGTGCTTCTCCTTCAACCGTCTGATGTAAATAAGGGTTAGTATAGCGGAATACCTCTTCAGTCGTTGGCTCCTTAAAGTAATTCACGCAAGGCTTGAGTGGCTTTTGTATGCGATGCTCGGTCCACTTCATCCACCTATCTTTAAGCCAATGCATGATCAATTCTTTATAGTTCTTATCCACAATATTATCCTCTTTCCTTCTAAAGTTAACATAGAAGAACCACTCTGCAATTGGTGAAAGCCATACCTCTCCACCAAGTTCCTCTACAGTTTGTATAATGTCATTATTTGCAAAATGATGCGATCTGATATATATCTCACCAGTAATCCCTATAACAGGCCTTGGTTCACTCTTATCTACTTTTAGCTCCTTAAACTCCATCTTAATATCATTCATTATTTTTCTTACATCACTATCACTCTCAATTGCCTTAACTATTTTGTCTAAGCATCTCTTATAAACCTCATGCGTCTCTCCCTTGTTAATTTCGTAGGGTCTTGTTTGCCTCAACAGTTTATCAAGTATGTCAATTGCACACAGGCCAGCCCATGCACGCTTATCAAAATCCCGCCCATATTTGCTCAACGTTTTATAAAAATTGGATGCTTGATTTGGTGATATGATTGGTATATCATCATAACCCAGATCGGACAGGATGACTCGCTGCAATTTATTATATTGACCAAATCTGCATGGTCCACACGACTCAGGCATAAAGAAAGTTATTTTTGATCCGTAAACGTCTGGTTTACTTAAAAGCTTTAGCATATCTCCAGTTGTCAGTATACATGGAAAGCATTCATAGCCTGTAGTATATTTCCTCCCGAGTTCAAGCGATTCCTCATCAGTCATCGGTATAACTTCTGCGTCAATACCGCAATGCCTGAATGCAGCCGCAAGGGCATATGAATGATAGCCCATAAATGGTATATAAGTAGTTCTACCCCCATAATCAGCTCGGTAAGTTTTAAATACACGAACAGCTGGTTCAACGACATCCCTTACATTCTCCAACGTATCCAGGAAGGCTTCGCATCTCGTTACAACACCCACAGGAGCTGAGTGTTCATCCACCTCTATAATTAAATAAGGCTTCCTGCCCATCTCTTTAGCAAAGTACTTTTGGATGAACGAATCTGGGCCACAACCAAAATTTGTTATGTATAAGGGATATAGTTTTGGGTGCTTCTTTATTATTCGGAGTGCTGATAAGATCCTTTGCCCATATCTCCAATACATGTTTGGCCAATCCTTTCCTATATCAATCTGCTCCAAGTCTAAGAAGTCCATAGGAATGGGCAGCACTTCCATATCACGCAATATCTTTGGTATATCCAGATTTAGTCCGCTGTCACAGGTATTATATGGTCTACCAACAATTACGATTGCCCTATTCTCGAGGTTATCCAAAATCTCTTTGCCCTTGGCTTTTATAGCTTTGTAGAAGTCCGTCTGTGCGGCTTCTGCTTTATCGAGTGCACGAATTGCAAGATCCTTACCTTTTCCCAATCTATTGGCGACCTGAGTCAGTACTTCCTCCAAATGTTTTCTACCGCGCTTAAAATATAGAATTGGTGTGATGAGTTTTACTCCCTTGCTTTCTGGATCGAGTGCTGCTTTTATTATATAAGGTGCACCTTGAACAAATGGACATGTGTAGCTTTCCTGTATACGATGATCTTCTTTTTGCATAGATATTAGTGATGGCAAGAATATATAGTCTACCCCTTTGTCAATCAGATTTAGTATGTGTCCATGCATAGCCTTTATTGGGAAGCAGTGCTCAGAGATAACAGATTCCACACCATCGTGTATAATTTTTTTATTACTTTTATCAGACAAAACAACATTGAAACCAAGCTCCTGGAAGAATGTTATCCAAAGCGGTAAATATTCATGAAACACGAGTACCCATGGTATGCCAAATTTAGGTTCCTTTGTTTTCTTTTTATGATAGGATTTGAGAAGCAATCTCTCTCTTTCTCTAAATAAATCTGATAGTTCTGATCGTCTTTTCTTCTTCTTTACATCATATTTTCCACATCTTGAACCATAATATAAAGGAGGCTCTCCCTCAACCGTGACTTTGTTAATCCTGCATCTGTTGGGGCAATCAGTGCATTCAAATGTATCAATATTATATTTCTTTTTACTCAGGTCAAAACCCTTAAACTTACTTTTCTCAATTTTATTCTTTTTCATATGCTCCTTGACAATAAGTGCAACTCCTATAGCACCTGTTACATCATTGTGAGGTGGCACAGTTATGGAGTTACCCAATACCCTTTCAAAAGCAGCTACAACACCCTTGTTGTGGGCAACTGCACCTTGAAAAAATATGTTGTTACCAATACGCTTATTCTCTACTACTCTGTTCAGGTAGTTGTGAACAATAGAGTATGCAAGACCTGCTGTCAAATCTTCCCTCTTTGCGCCTCTTTGCTGATAGCCTATAAGGTCTGATTGCATAAATACCGTACATCTGTCACCAAGTGCAACAGGTGATTTACTCGATAGAGCACATTCACCAAATTCTTCCTGTATGTTTAAATCAAGCCTCTCAGCTTGCTCCTCAAGAAAAGAGCCTGTACCCGCAGCGCATACCTTATTCATCTCAAAATCACGTATCACACCATTCTCCAAGCTTATATACTTTGAATCCTGTCCCCCTATCTCGAATATGGTATCAACCCGTGGATCTATTTCAATTGATGCCCTTGCCTGTGCGGTTATCTCGTTCTTAACCACATCCGCGCCTATAAGGTCACCTATCATATATCTACCAGAGCCTGTTGTTGCTACACCCTTGACCTCCACATAATCGCCTATCTCCTTGCCTATTTCCGCAACTCCTTTTCTTACAGCATCTATGGGTCGGCCAGCAGTCCAAAGGTATCGCCTGGCAACAAGTCGCTTTTGATCATCTACAGCAACTACGTTCGTTGATATTGACCCTACATCTATACCCAAATACACACCAAGTTTCTTATCCTTTGATAATTTTGGCCTCTCTAACCACTTATGTTTTGTGATTTTTCTTTTTGGCTCCTCGAGTAGCTCCAACACCTTATGCTCTTCCTCAGGTGTCTTTAAGTATCTATTTATTTCTTCTGGATCATTGTAGGCACGAATTTCCCGTATAGCGGGATCCCGCAAAAGGCGGTGGCTATTCGTGCCATCCATAAGGGTTAATGCAGAACCTATTGCACCCATGGAGGCAAAATATTTGGGTACAATGAGTTCACCATCTTTTAACTCCAGTGTCTCCCTGAATGCCCTAACCATTCCCTTGTTTGCAGCTACACCACCCTGAAATGATATAGGTTTTATGAACTTTTTTCCTTTCGCAATAATGCTCTTAAAATTTCTTGCTAAAGCGAAACACAAACCTGCAACTATGTCGTAATCTGGTGTAGCCTCCTGTTGTAGGTGTATCATATCCGTATTTGCAAATACGCTGCACCTTCCAGCGATTCTTGGTGGCTTCTCTGAACGTAGTGCAAGTTCACCAAATTCCTCAATTGAAAGACCGAGTCTTGCCGCTTGCTGATCCAGAAAAGAGCCTGTACCTGCAGCACATATTGTGTTCATGGCAAAGTCTTTTATCACGTGCATGCCAAGACTTTCGTCGTACTCTGTAAGAATGAATTTGGAATCCTCACCACCCATCTCGATGATTGTTTTTACTTCAGGGTGCAGGTAGCCAGTAGATCTAGTTTGTGCAAGTATTTCGTTAATAAATGGTATATTTAATATCTTGGCGAGTGACTTGCCTCCTGAGCCTGTAACGGCAAGTCCTTTGATTTGTTCTTTTGGGTAGAGGGTGAACACTTCTTTTAGTATTTTATAGGTTCTCTCTAATGGCTTGCCTTCTATTCTTAGGTAATAGTCTTTTGAAACTTCCTTTTGTGCATTTAATAGTGATACATTGATGCTAACAGAACCAATATCTATTCCTACGTACATCCTTTCCATTCTTTACCTCCAAAAAACGAAAACGGGGTCAGGTCACAGACTCGCATGAGCTGAAAAATAGAAATTATTCTTGAGAAATTAGAGATAGAACGGAAGAGTAATACCTAAATCTTTTATTCTTTCCAGAATTTCATTCTTCTCTACCAATTTCTCCATAATCTTTATGTCATTAGAAACTATCCTGTCTTTTACAAGCGGAGGGATTCTTTCTCTTATCAACTTCTGAACCGCCCTTGTTCCTCTGCCAAGAAGCGAGTAGTCTTCCCCTGTTCTTATATCTACTGCCTCTGCCGAACACAAAAGTTCAATAGCCACTATGGTCCTTGTGTTTTTAAGTATCTCCCTTGCCTTTCTTGCTGCAATTGGTGCCATACTTACATAGTCTTCTTGGTCCTCAGATGTCGGGATTGAATCGCAGGATGCGGGATGTGATAAAACTTTATTCTCGGATACAAGTGAGGCTGCTGTATACTGGGCAAGCATGTATCCACTCTCCAATCCCTCTCTCTTTGCAAGGAAAGATGGAAGTCCTTTTGAAAGAGAAGATGATACGAGTCTCATAATCTGTCTTTCTACTATATTCCCAAGACTGGAGATAACTATTCCGAGAAGATCCATAGCCACTGCGATAGGTTCTCCGTGAAAGTTACCACCCGAGACTGCAGTGTCAAGGGTTGGGAATATAAGCGGATTATCGGTGGCGGAGTTTATTTCAACCTCCAGAATATTTTTGATCCACACCATTGAGGATAGCACCGATCCGTAGACCTGAGGTATACACCGCAGTGAGTACGCATCCTGTGTATGCTTCTTGTCACTTCCTATGAGACGGCTATTTTCAACAAGGCTCAGTATGCTTTTGGAAACCTCCATTACTCCATTTTGTGGCCTTGTCAGCAGGTATTCAGGACAGAAAGCATCTTTGTGAGCAAGGAGTGCTTCAAGGGTAAGAGCCGAGGATACAATAGCGGTAGAGAACAAGGACAAGCAGTCATAAAGCGTAATTACGCCGATACCCGTTGAGAGTTGATTACCATTTATGAGTGCAAGTCCCTCCTTCGGGGCGAGTGAGATAGGCGAGATTTTCGCAAGTTTTAATGCCTGGCTTGCTGATACCCTTTTCTCGCCAATAAATGCATCGCCCTCGCCTATAAGTAGAAGTGCAAGATGTGCCAGTGGGGCGAGGTCTCCAGATGCGCCAACAGATCCCTTCTCCGGGACAACAGGGTATACATCGCTGTTGAGTAGTGAGAGAATGTTCTCTATTAAAAGCGGTCTCACTCCCGAGTGTCCTACTGAGAGCGCATTTGCCCTGAGTAGCATCATTGCCCTCACAGTCTCTCTATCCAGAGGTTCACCAACCCCTGCAGAGTGAGAAAGAATGAGGTTCCTTTGTAGTTCTTGCAAGTCATTCTGTGCTATTTTTACCCCTTCCTTGGAACCAAAACCCGTGTTAACACCGTAGATAGGACGCTCTTTTCCCACCATCTTTTCTATCCACTCCCGACTTTCTTTACACCTGTTTCCTGCAAGAGGAGAGAATGAGACCTTTACGCCGCATCTTGCTACCTTGACCACTTCTTCTATGGTGAGCAATCTTCCATCTATAATGAGAGAATTTTTCTCCATATTTCTGCCCCCCCTTTTTGGGATGCGGATTAACGCATTACATTAATATCCCTTGATCTTTCTTACCATTTCCTCCGCGACACCCTGTGGCACCTTACCATAGTGTCCAAACTCCATTATATATACTGCCCTTCCCTGTGTTAATGATCTTATTATAGTTGCATAGCCAAACAAATTACGCAATGGACAGATTGCCATAACTGTTTGAAACTTCCCCTTACCATGGAGTGAGGTTACCTTGCCATCTCTTGCACTGATATCATCCAGAACTGCCCCCAGGTATTCACCGGGCACTATTATTTCAAGATCCATTATAGGCTCAAGCAGGCAAGGTTCCGCCTTTTCAACCGCCCTCTTTACTGCCATACCTGCGGATATCTTGTAGTCAATAGGGGAGGAATCTATCTCATGGTATGAGCCACCTATTACATTGATCCTTATATCAACCACAGGAAATCCCAGAAATATACCTGCCTCGAGAGATTCAATAACTCCTTCTTTTATTGCAGGGAAAAATTCCTTTGGCACCTCGCCCTGTTTTATACTGTTGTTAATCAATATACCTTTGCCATTTTCCAGAGGGGAAACCGTGAGTTTGACATGACCATAATGTCCCCTTCCACCTGTCTGACGAATATATCTCCCTTCCCCTTCTGCTTCTTGACATATCGTCTCACGATAGCTCACTCGTGGTTTACCAACTCTTGCATGTACAGCATAATCCCGTGTTATCCTTTTTGTAAGGACTTCAAGATGTAACTCACCCATTCCGGAGATTATGGTCTCTCCAGTCTCCTCATTAAAATTGCATGTAAAGGTAGGATCTTCTTCTTCAAGCATCTTTAAGACAGATAGAAGTTTTCCTTCATCTGCCTTTGTTTTTGGTTCTATAGATACTGATATTACGGGTTGGGCAAATGTAGGACTTTCCAGAAGTATGGGGTGTTCTTTTGCACAGAGTGTGTGGCCGGTTTTTATCTCTTTCGGCCCGACAATACTACATATATCACCCACGCTCGCTTCTTCAACCTCCTCTCTCTTATTGGCATACATGACGAATATACGGGTAATTCTCTCTTTTATGTTGGTGTTGGCGTTGAGCACTACGGACCCTTTTTTTATCTTTCCTGAATATATACGGATATAAGATAGCTTTCCAAATGGGTCTTGGACTATCTTAAAAATAAGTGCAGAAAATGGCTCGCTTGATAGTGGTCTTCTTTCTATCTCTTTTCCATCAGGGGCTTGACCCTTTATTGGTGGGAGATCAAGAGGGGAAGGTAGGAAGTCAACTATCCCGTCGAGTAGAGGCTGTATCCCAATGTTTTTTAGCGATGCGCCAAAAAAGGTGGGATAATAGTGATTTGCAATAGTGCCTTCCCTTATTGCTGATATAAGTTCCTGAGAGGATGGTTCTTTTCCATCAAGAAATATCTCGGCAATATGGTCGTTGTACAGAGAAACCATTTCCAGAAGTTTTTCCCTCTCCTCTCTTGCTCGTCTTTTTATATCAGGTGGTATATCTTTTAAAATATACTCATTGCCCGTGTCTTTCTTCCATATGCAGAGATTCCATCTTATAAGGTCTACAGCTCCCTGAAAGGAGTTTTCAACCCCATAGGGGATCTGGACAAGAAGCGGGATAACACCAAGTTTCTCCTTCATCATATTGCATGCCTCAGAGGGATCTGCCCCTACCCTATCGAGTTTATTTATAAACACTATTCTCGGGGTGTTGTATTTGCTTGCTTGATGCCACACCGTTTCCGATTGTGATTCTACACCTTCAACCGCACTGAATATGACAACCGCTCCATCCAGAACCCTCATACTTCTTTCTACTACAACCGTGAAGTCAACATGTCCGGGTGTGTCCACAAAGTTTATGCGTTTATTCCTCCAGGTACAGCTCACACAGGCAGAGGTTATGGTTATACCCCTTTCCTTCTCCTCCTTAAGATAGTCAGTTACTGTGGTACCTTCGTCCACCTCTCCCATTCTGTGTGTCTTGTGGGTGTAATAGAGGATTCTTTCGGTAGTCGTGGTTTTACCGGCGTCTATGTGGGCAATTATTCCCGTATTTCTAATGTCTTTTATATCCATGATTAGGTCATTGAGTCAATGGGTCAATGGTCAATAGTCAATGGTCATTAGTCATTAGTCTGTGGTCTTCTATCATTTTAACTTGCTAATTTTGAATTGTTAATTGTTTCTCTTTACCTCCTCCCAGATCATTCTAACATCCTCAGGTGTATTTGCGGTTCTTGTCCCAAATATATGTGGATGGCGAGTTTTCAACTTATTTATAAGTATCTCACATACATCAAATATATTGAAATCTTCAGCAATCTCTGAGTGCATCAATATCTGTAGGAGAAGATCGCCAAGTTCTTCCTTAAGTTCTTTCTTACTTTCTATTGCATTGATAACCTCTTCGCATTCCTCTCTCAAATAGGGTATAAGCGATTTATGAGTTTGTATCCTGTCCCAGGGACATTCTTGTCTCGTTCTCTTTATAACGGAGATAAGTTGGTAAAACACACCTGTTCTTTCGAGAAGCAGAAGCCATAATTTCGTTCCCACTCCCTGGCCGTATCCACCAATGCCGCTTTCTGCAACGACCCTATGGCAGGGTATAATAATAGGAATTGGATTTCTTCCTACCGCATTTCCAACCGCTCTCTGTGCATCTGGTTTCTCAAGGAAGGTGGCTATTTCACGGTATGTACTTGTTTCGCCGTAAGGTATCTCTTTTACTTTACAGAGGACCTTTCTTGTGAATACAGACAGGGAGGACAGATCCAGAGGGTAATTGAAATCCTCTTTATGCCCACCGAAATACGATGAGAGACTCGACCCAAATCCCGGTAATATCTCTTTTACCCTCTGTAGATTCGCATAGGTATTTACAAACTCATCTGCGTTCCACCTTAATGCGCATATGCCGTGAGCTGTAGCGACAACGAATATCTTGCCAAGTGGAGAGGTATAGACAGAATATCTCATTGTTATATACAAAAAAACCACAGGATTTATCTCAAAATTGTCTGGAGCATTTTCGCAATCCTGTGGTTTTTAATCAAGAAGATTTGGCAGGTTTTAACACGATGACCTCTCTCTCGGGAGGAGATTTATCTTTCTCTATTTCGTATTCTGCGCTACCCAGTCTTTTTACCCTTTCTGTGCCTTTCAGAAAGTCTTCAACGCCTGCTATAGGAAAATCAAGAGAGGATGTCTTGAAGTGCATTGGTATAACAACTTTTGGGTTTAATGATTCTATGACCTCTCTCGCCTCTTTCACATCTATTGTAAAATATCCACCAACAGGAATAAGACAGATATCAACCTTTCCAATGAGTAAAATTTGCTCCTTGTTCAGCTTGTGTCCCAGATCGCCAAGGTGACATAATCTCAGACCATCTATGTCAAAGACAAAGACCGTGTTTTCTCCTCTCTCTTTTCCTCCTTCCTTATCGTGAAAGGTAGGAATGCCGGTTATAGTTATCCCTCTCACGCTTCTTTCGCCTTCTTTTCTTATTACCACAGGGTTGCCTCCCACTAAATCTACTGCATTGTGGTCCCAGTGTTCATGTGAAACAGTAACAATGTCTGCATTCTCATCAATAGGTTTATAGTGTATGCCCTGTGTAGGTGAATATGGGTCAGTTATAATTCTTATCCCCTCTGCATTCCTTATTAGGAAGGCTGAATGACCTAAATACTTTATCAGCATATAGCGCCTCCTCGTGACAAGCTTAGTATTACACAGGGATTACTTCTACGATTTTTCTATCTCCTCTTGTTCTCCTGAATACCACCCTTCCTTGTGTCTTTGCAAAAAGGGTATCATCGCCTCCAATACCTACATTCAATCCAGGATGAAAAACTGTCCCCCTCTGTTTTACAAGTATGGTCCCTCCAAGTACTATCTCTCCTCCGTAGTGCCTTACCCCGAGGAACTTTGCATTTGAGTCTCTTCCGTTACGGGAAGAACCCATTCCCTTTTTGTGTGCCATAAAACCCCCTATAAATATCAAAAGTATTGTCAAAAATCTAACCACAGAGAGCACAGAGGATTATAGAATAATAAAGAATCGCAGGAAATTTTCATCCCTCCCCTCTGTGACCTCTTATCTTGCCTGTCGGCAAACAGGTAAGATCAATCTCTTTATTCCGTCTTTTAACCTTTCTACATTGAAGTTTATCAGTTAGAACAGGGATTGAAAGAGATTGAAAGAGATTTATTGTTTCTTTTTTATTTCTTTTCTCTTA
>DAOUSS010000277.1 GCA_030627085.1 Candidatus Stahliibacteriota bacterium
GTCTCCTGACCTTGACTGTCGAGACCGGGAGGTCTCTCCCACAAAGAGATGCCTCCCACAAATAAATCTTGCAATCTGCCTAAAAAACATAATGGGGACTAAATCTATACCAGCACTTTCAACCAGTTAGTGCCAAAACTTTAATAATGACCTTATTTTTTATTCGTTACTATTCGTCCTATTTGTATTATTCGTGTTTACAATTTTGATATTTGATTTTTAATTTTATTATATGGTCATAGGCATTACAGGCAGGATGGGAACTGGAAAGAGCGAGATTGCTCAGATATTTGAAAAAAACGGCTTTACACTCATTGATGCCGATCAAATGGGACATAACCTGCTCAGAAATGAAGAAATTAAGAAAAATATAAAGGATGCATTTGGTGACTATCCGTTCACAAAGAGAGGGATTGACAGAAAGAAATTGAGCAAGGTTGTATTTAGAGATAAAAGGGCACTTTACAGGTTCAATGCGATTATGCATTCACCCCTTATCAGGGAATTGAGAAGTATCATTGAGAATCAGCCAGATACCTCCCATCTTGTGGTAGATTGTGCTCTTATTTTTGAATGGGGAATTGAGAAACTCTTTGACTGTATAATTCTTGTCAAATGTAATGAAGAAAAAATTATAGAGAGGATGGTAAAAACAGGAAGAACCGAAGATGAGGTGAGAAGAATACTGTCCGTGCAACTCCCGGATGAGGAGAAACTTGATAGGGCAGACTTTGTAATAGATAACAATGGAGACCTGTCACAACTTGAGAAAAAGACAACAGATATTATAAAAGATTCTTTGATACAAACTTCACACAAAGGGAAGATAGAATGCAGATAGACATAATACTCAAAAGCGTCGCTGCTATAATAATAGCCTACGTTCTTGGTAGCATTTTGCCGGCATATTTCATCGCAAAGGCAAAGGGTTTTGACATAAGAAAAAGGGGGTCGGGCAATCCGGGTATAGGCAATGCAGCAGGGACAATGGGCTATGGTATTGCCATCGTTGTCGCAATGTATGATATCTTTAAATCACCCCTCGCAATAGCCATCGCCAATTATATTGGTGCTCCATTATACATATCCCTTTTATCTGGTTTTGTTACTATTATTGGACATATAGCCCCCTTCTATCTAAAATTCAAGGGCGGCAGAGGTGGTGCTGCCTCTGTTGGCATTATAGGTTACTCAATAGTTATGTTGTTATTACAGGATTGGCACTTTGCCTATTTTCTTGTTCCTATTGTGATTATGATGGGAATTGTTTTCTCGTTGAGAAATAGAGTGACGGAGTATCTTAATGCAATGAGTCTTATCCTGTCACCATTGCTCCTTATTGCCATTATTCTTTTTTACGGACTCAACCCATATAGTATTACACTTTCTGCGGCAATTTGCTATATCGCTGGCGAAAGAATCAACAAATTGTTGAAGAATAAGCTCAAAGAGATATCCGTAGAACAAAAGGCGTTATTAAAGAGAAAGTGGCTCAGACCATTTGCAATAGTCTTTCCTCTTGGCGTCTTGTTTTTCAAAAGGTATACTTTAATAGTTCTTGGTATGGTGCTTTCCTTTTTTGTAATCTTCGAAATCCTGCGATTTGCAACAAAATTTAAGAAATTTCCTCTTCGTTATAAGAAAGAGGAAAGAACGCGCATCTCATCAATGACAATGTTTTTATTTGCAGTATTTTTAACCTTGTTTTTCTTTCCTCAAAATATAGCCTCACTTGCTGTTATGTTCGTGATATTTGGCGACTTACTTGCGTGGTGTATAGGTTTTGGTATTGGAGGGAAGGGATTTTTAGGCAAAACATGGATCGGTATGGCAGCCTGTTTCATTACGTGCTTTACTCTAAGTACGATTTACTACAAACTCGGTCTGGTCACATACACAGTTGGCGTTGCTGGCTCAATCATTGCTACATTAATAGAAATCGCCCCGATTGGAGAAGATAATTTTGTCATTCCTGTTGCAAGCGCCGTTATTATGACAATATTGGCCTAACCCCCACTCCTCGGGGTCAGGTCACAGACTCGTATGAGCTGGAAAATAGAAATAACTCTTGACAAATTGAAAGAAAAGTAGTATAATAGTTTTTTTATGGTTGAGTACAGGAAGTTCCCAGACCGTCCCGGTGTATATATAATGAAGGATGGTTCTGGAAAGGTGATATATGTGGGAAAGGCAAAAAACCTGCAGAATAGGGTTCGTTCATACTTTACAGACGATAGTCATCTAAAGACCAAAATGTTGGTGTCTCACATAGATACTATAGATTATATAGTAACCAATTCTGAGCAAGAAGCACTACTGCTTGAGGCAAATCTTATAAAACTGTATTTACCAAGATA
>DAOUSS010000317.1 GCA_030627085.1 Candidatus Stahliibacteriota bacterium
CCATTCCTCATTACTACGCCCGAGTCGCTGGACTCCCTCATCTCCCGTTACCCCACTGTATTTAAAGAGGTAGGTGCAATTATAATAGACGAGGTGCATCTCCTGCACAACTCTTATCGGGGAGACCAGATCCGTATACTTCTTCGCAGATTGAAGAAGATTGTAGAAGAAAAACTGAATATATATGTGATGTCTGCCACAATCAGTGATCCCCAGAGTATTGGAAGGAACTTCATAGAGGAAGAGTTTAAGGTCGCAATAAAAAGAGAACCCATTATAATTGAATACTACCTCTTGAAAGGAAGCAACTTTATAGAGGAGATACAAAGGGAGGTTCAAAAGAGAAACCTGAAGAAACTTCTATTCTTTGTAAATTCAAGATACGAGGCAGAAGAAGTGGCAAAGGTGCTCTCTGTGCCTCCTTTTGGACAGAATGTCTGGGTACATCACGGAAGTATGTCGAGAAGCGAAAGAGAGGAAGTAGAGAACCTTTTCTACAAGGCAAAAATTGGTATATGTGTAGCGACATCTACGCTTGAATTTGGTATAGATATAGGGGATATAGACGCAGTTGTGCTTATTACCCCTCCTCCCGATTCCGCGTCGCTCCTGCAGAGGCTTGGACGTGGGAACAGGATGAGAGAAAATTATATGCTTGCATACGGTGTCTATCTTGATGAGATGCAGAAGATTATATTTGAACAGTTGTTTGAAGACGCTAAGAATGAGGATTACCTCTCCTTTTCACATACATTTGATTTGTCTGTTGTGTGTCAGCAAGCCTTTTCTTATCTGTACCAGAAGAGAAGAATTGGCACATCTATAGATGCCCTCAAGCGATTGTTTCAGGAAGTAGTCAGTTATGATGACATAGAAAAAATTGTAGAGGTGCTTCTGGACAAGAGATTGATAATGAGAGGAAAGAGCAGGCTTCTCTATCCCGGAGAGGGAATAGGCAATGCTATTATCTATGGCGGTATACATTCAAATATCCCTGACAGGAAGGAGTTTGAGGTATATGATGTGGCAGCCGGGAGGATGATAGGCAGGGTTGAGAATCCGTTTCCCTCTTTTACTTTAAGCGGAAGGGACTGGATGGTTGTATCCTGGGAGTCGGGCAGAGTATGGGTAAAACATCAAGAGAAGAAGAGCGAGGTAAAAAATGTATTCACAGGAAAGAAGTATGGCGCCTGGGATTTTCGATTTGGGATAAGACTGAAGAAAAAACTCTTCCCCCATATGAGCGAATATGAGATTCCTTATGTAAGGCGTGGCAATTATCTTCATATATTTCACTTTAGCGGACCTATTTATAGTTTTATTTGGAGTTATGCATTAAAGGAGAAGAAGAAGATTGAAGATGTGGGGGACATTTTTTTCGTGAGCGAGAGTACCGAGATAATACCACAAAAGGTAGATATTGAGAATGCAGCAAGAGAGACATCGTCGGTAGTGACTCACTATATGAATCTGGGGAGATACTTTGGACTCCTGCCAAAGGAGCTCCGCGAGAAGCAGGTGCTCTCATCTCTAAAGATAGATGAGTTCGCAGATTGGCTGTTGAAGATACGAATGGTGGAGGCTGAGATCCCCTAACATTCAGTATTTTCTTAGGTAATTATAAAAGTTTTGATACTAACTGGTTAAAAATAGTAGCATACAGATTTAATCCCCATTATGTTTTTTTAGGCAGATTACAAGATTTACTTGTGGGAGGCCCCGCCTCTGGCGGGACCGATAATCCAATTGCGGGCAGAGTCAAGGTCAGGAGACCTTTCCCACAGAA
>DAOUSS010000101.1 GCA_030627085.1 Candidatus Stahliibacteriota bacterium
GGAATTGGTGTGTGTAATAATCCCAAGTTATGCTTTACTGTGGCAAGACTATGTAGGGCAAACCTTTAGGTTTGCAGAAGTATTTAGCAAGGCTGAAGCCTTGCCCTACAATTTCAAGAAGTATTTAGCAAGGCTGAAGCCTTGCCCTACAATTTCAAGGTCAGTCATACCATATCAGATTTTTCTCCTTGACTTTTATTGTTTTTTATAGTATAATCCTCACCAAGACATGAGACAACAGACCAAAGACAAAAGACTGTAGACTAAAGGTAAGAAATAAATGATTTCCGTGTTCTTCGTGTCCTTCGTGGGAGGATTTATTATAAGATTCCGTGTTCTCCGTGTCTTTCCTGCCTGACGGTAGGCAGGCGTGGGAGGATTTATTATAACACTCTGTGATCTCTGTGGTTAGTGTTGCACTATTAAAAAAGGAGGTTGGATGCGTGGATTACCAAAGAGATGTTTCTTTCTGCTCCTTGTGGCGGTTACCGCCTTTTCCTATCCAAGGCATAAGGTAACATTCACCTATGAAGACGAATCTGCAAAAACAGTCCATCTCGTTGGAACTATGAATGGATGGGATAGGACCTCAACACCGTTTTCAAAAAAGGATGGAAGATTTGAGGTCACGGTTGAACTCTATCCGGGTGAATACGAATATAAGTTTCTCATAGATGGGGAAAAATGGATAACCGATCCAAATAATGAACTCGTATGTCCTGGAAAATATAAAAACTCACTACTAATCGTTGGCAGTGAGAAAGAGATAGAAGAAATAAAGGGTGAATTAAGAGAGAGGGCAAAACTCGTTACGAAAATTGAGGAACTGGCTCAGGGCAAGACACCATTTAGATTCGCTGTTCTTGGTGATAACAGAGGCAACCCTGAAGTATATAAAACCCTGCTTGAGAAGATTTCCTCACTTGCACCCAACTTTGTTGTAAACACGGGAGACCTTATCACAAATGCCGGTCACCTTTACCAGTGGGATGAATTCATAGAATTATCCTCGGATTATGATTTTCCCATCCTCCCCGTTGTGGGAAATCACGATGTAGACAATCCAAGGTCAGAGAAAATGTATAGGGATATATTTACCCTTCCAGGTGAAGAAGTCTACTACTCGTTTACCTATGGCAATTCTCAGTTTATTGCATTGGATTCAGAGATTCCCGGTGGAGAAAGTAAAATAACAGGAGAACAACTTGAATGGCTAAGAGTGACCCTAAAAGAAAATTCTCCCACAAACAGGTTTGTCTTTCTCCACAGACCCCTATACCCTGACTCTCTTATAGGTAGCCACTTCGGAAACTGTCTGGATAAATACCCAGAGGAGAGGGACAGCCTGCTGGCACTTTTAAAGATGTATAAAGTAGATATTGTATTCGTGGGGCATGAGCACCTCTTCAGAAAATCTGTCCACGATGGAGTTATCCAAATTATCACTGGTGGTGCAGGCGCCCCACTCTATGCAGCAGAAGAAGATGGCGGTTTCTATCACTTTGTTCTTGTGAATGTTGAAGAAGAAAAGACAGAGGGGACATTATATAAACTGAAGAATGGTGATTTTATAGTGACACCAATATTTCTCCTTGAATGATTTATGTTACTCTATCTCCTTTACATAATCCTGATGCCGTCGTATCATGGAGATGCAAGGGAATCGCAGTTCAGGGCAAAATATCCTTTTATAGACAGACCTGCAAGGATAGAACCGACAAAAATAGTGAGAGAAAAAAGAGCCCTTGTTCTCCTCGTTGATTTCCCTGATAAACCACATACCCACAACGCCGAGGAGTTCCAAACTATCTTATTTGACAGGATTCCGGGCAGTATGTGGCATTACTACAATGAGGTATCCTACTCAAAATTTTCCCTCGATGGATACGTGTACGGGTGGCTTCGCGTTCCTCATTATTATTCCTACTACTGCAACGGAGATGACTCCACAGGAACAGATGATGATTATGGATTTGATTTCGACAATTTTCCACACAATGTTCTCGGGCTGGTGAGGGATGCAGTTCAGACTGCTGATTACTATATAAATTTTCAAGAATTTGACACGGACGGCGACTCGTTTGTAGATGCCTTATTTATCGTCCATTCAGGCCCAGGAGCAGAGGCGACACAAAATGCGTCTCACATCTGGTCACACAAGTGCAGCTTCTCTGATGTGCATGAGATCTATCCCTCATCCCCGGAGTATATCCCTGTGGATGGTGTAAAGGTGAATGTATACTCTATGGAACCAGAGGAACTTGATGAGAATCACACGATGATTACAACAGGAGTATTCTGCCATGAATTCGGGCATGTGCTTGGTCTTCCTGATTTATATGATACGGACTATTCAAGCCTCGGTATTGACATGTTCTGCATGATGTCTGGTGGCTCCTGGCTGGGTTCTCCTCCCGGGAGTTGTCCTGCTCACTTCTGTGCATGGTGTAAGTATGCACTGGGATGGGTAGAACCTGTGGCACTCGAGCGGGACAAGGTTAAGAAGATAGAAGATGCCAGCATCCCTGCAGTAGAGAATGAAGATGTTATATATAGATTTTTGGAAAACCCCGGTGGCGTCTCTGACTGGATGATAGGCAGTGGTGAAGGTGAGTATTTCCTCGTTGAGAACAGAGAAAGGACAGGATACGATAGTTACCTTCCTGGTGGAGGACTTCTCATCCTGCATATAGATGAGCAAAAACGCACGAACGATGACGACTCCCATCCACTCGTGGGTGTTATGCAGGCAGACGGGGATCTTTCACCGGTTTTTAGCCTGCTTAATGGAGCGTCGTCGGATGACCTGTGGAAAGACGACACAACAGGATTCTCAAATATATCCTATCCATCTTCTTACTTCTATGACGGTAGACCATCCGGTGTAGAGGTATCAAACATATCCCCATCTGGGGATGTAATGAGGGCAGACCTTGAACTACTTCCCGTATTTCTGGACAGATTGTATACATTTCCGAATCCATTTGTAAAGGAGGAAGCAGGAGATGGGGTATTCTTCAGTTACCTCCCGTGCTTAGACGAGGAGACCGAAAATATGTTTCCGGATTTTTATGTAAGGATATTTGATATTCGAGGTAGAGCCATAAGGAGGCTTTCTGCGAAGGAAGATGGCGATACATACCTTAGAAGAATATATTGGGATGGAAGAAACGACAGAGGAGATGAGATCGCATCAGGACTCTATTATTACTTAATGGAAATTCCCGAGAGGGGAGAGAAGAACAGAGGAAAACTCACACTTGTGCATTGATATACATAAATTTAACCACGAGATTATACAAGATGAACACAGATGTTGAAAAATGGTTATATAAAGACCTGACTTATGAAATCATAGGCGCAGCTATGGAAGCTCATAATGAATTGGGAAATGGATTTTTGGAAAATGTGTATGAAGAAGCTTTATGTTATGAGTTAGAACAGCGAGGGATTCCTTTCCAGAGACAAGTTGAGATAGATATCTATTACAAAGACCACTTGATTTCCAAAAAGTATAGGACTGATATAATAGTAGATGACAAAGTTATTGTGGAGATTAAAGCTGCCTCTGGTTTAACAAGAGTAGATGAGGCACAACTAATGCATTATTTAAAAGCTACAAAATACAGAATCGGATTACTTCTGAACTTTGGGAAGGAAAAACTGGAGAAAAGAAGAATAATCTTGTGACAATCTCGTGTAATCTTGTGGTTTCTTTAAAAATAATTTTATGATGCTTCTATACCTCATATTCCTGTTTTCACCAGGGACCACTGCCCACCAGTTCCTCGGACTTGGATTTGGCGCAAGGGCAGTTGCTATGGCCGGGACATATACTGGGGTCTCAGATGATGTATATGCCGTATTCTACAATCCGGCTGGCCTCAGGAGTGGTAAAGAATTTGATATAGCATTAACATCCTCCGCTTTTCCCCTTGATGCATCACTTGCATCAGGCGCAGTTAAATATTATCTTAAAGGTATTGGTACTCTTGCAGGTGGGTTTGCATTCTTCTCCACAAGTGATATATTGTGGGATGAGTACGGCACAAAGATAGATGAGTTTGGTATAAGCGACCTTGGAGTTCTTCTTTCTTACGCATTCAAAACGAAAAAGAACCTTATGATAGGAGTAACAGGAAAGGGGATATACTCCCGTCTTGGTGATTACAGTATTGGCTCGTTTGGGTTTGATGCCGGAGTTCTCTACAATCTTTTTGATGTTATTTATCTTGGTGCATCTTTAAAGAATGTAGGAATTGGTGCCAGGTTCTACAAAGAAAGGGACCCTGCGCCCGTGAGCCTCTCCTGCGGAACATCAATAAGATTTTCTATTAAGAATATTATAAGATTTTTGCTTGCGCTTGATACAAAGGCGGGTTTGGGCTGCACTCCTTCATATACTGTCGGTGGCGAGATAAAAATCCACTTCCCTGAAAAAAATACTTCAAAAGAATATATAAGTGGTTTGGCTTTGAGGGCCGGATACGACCCTGGACATTACTTCAGAGGAGAATATGAACCTGGTGGGAGTAGCCTGACAACAGGCATTGGCATTGAATGCGCCATACCGAAAACAAGTTTCCTTATGGTCTTTGATGTCATTTACAGGGATTATGGCTATTTCGGACAGGCAGAACACCTCTCACTCTCATTTGTCAAAAGATAGGAGGACTGGTTAGAAGAGAAGTTTTGGACACTGGACCGTTGAAACGGTGTTAGTTCGTTATACTGTTTAAAAGATGCAATGGAAAGAGTGACTGACCAATTATGCATAAATATATCGCAAAGATAGCAGAGATAAAGAAGATGGGCAAAAGAGAGGAGGGAAAGTTTCAAATTTATACCCTCTCGCTCAAGGTGATAATAAAAGATATTATTCCAAAGGGTCTAAAACCGCCACTTCGTATAAAGGGCAAGACCGTTTGGGTCACCTGCGAGTATCCCCATCCATTTGAACCAAAACTCGGGAATGAGATTATATTATCACCAGAGGAATTGCAAAACATCATCCCAGATACTCCTGAAGACAAGAACAGAGACGGATATAAGGAGGTATTACTCAAAAACGAGTGGATGGAGGTTACAATTCTTCCGCACCTTGGAGCAAGGATTGGCTCTCTTGTATATAAAGGAGGGAACTACTTTGCCCCGGCACTTAACCACGGCAGAAAGGGATGGGTTGATACTGGGGGAATTTTTGACCTCATCGGTGAGGATTTTCCCGGTGTTCTCTGGAACGCGGGATTCGAGGAGTGTGAAACACAAAATAATAAAAACCACCGTACCTTCAGATACGATAAGAAGGGAGTTGAGATAGTGAAGAATTTTTCCTTACATCAATCCCTCCCACTACTTACGGAAAAAACGAGGATAACGGTAAAAAGAAAGAAGGACATTGTATACTCTAAATATATATCTGTCAACATCAGAGACCCAGAAACAACTCTGTTCGTACCAACTGAGGAGAAACTTGAACACAGGGTTCACCAAAAGACCCTTACGTTCACCCCCTGGCGTCCATTTAACTATTACGGGGTAAGGCTCGGCTCATTCCTTATCGGGGATAATAAAGGAGGTCTTTTATATGCTGCTGGACCAAGAAAAACGGAGTTCCTGAGAGCACGATACTCCCTCACAAGTTTTATAATCCATCCTGTCGCGGAAAAGAGAGAGATGAAGAAGGGAGAATCCTTTATCTATGGATGTATCTATGCAGTTGGAGATGAGTACAAAATTACGAGAGACTCAATCGCAGTAAGGGCAGATGCCCCTCATAAGAGAGCATTTTTAGTTAGGGGTGACGATAAATTCAGCGGTATAGGTCGATGGAATGACAGA
>DAOUSS010000291.1 GCA_030627085.1 Candidatus Stahliibacteriota bacterium
CCCATGAGTTCAAAAACCACAGAGAAAAACAAGAATCATTCAACAGGGACTTTAACGAGACTTGTATGAGAATTTTTAAAAAATAAATATTTCTTGTCTCTTCAAGTCTCTTACCAGTCCCTGTTATATTTTTTTCTTTTAGGGAATTGTCCATAAAATGGCCCATTAAAGTGTCATAAGTTGAATCTTGATAATATCTTGCTATAATTTAGAATAAAGATTAAAAATTTGGTCGATTTATATTATAATAAATAATTCCCACTTGTTAATCTTGTTTATACACGTAAAATTAAAATTCAGTGAGGTTTTTAAGATATATTATAGAAGGAAAAGTTTTGGGAAACTCTTTAAGTTCGGGGCCACATTCGGGATAATTCCCAAATATTTTTTAATATATATCTGATTACCACCATAAGAAGAGTGTATCTTGTCCCCTTTATAACAAAAAAGGGGCACCCAAATTGCTCAGTCATCCCGAAGGATGGCTACCCTGCGAAGGACTTGGAGCAATAGAGTACCCCTTGTGGCTTTCACCACTGGGGTAACTCACTTGGCCTTCGCAGGGCTTTTAAGCAAGCAAGTTACACTTGAATTTGAATTATACAAAGAGCTATACCTTCTCCAACAACTAAGAAGTGCTGTATCTATTGTGCATTATATCACAGAAATTTTAATTTGTCAAGTAAAAATGAAGTTTTCTTATAAAGAAGCAAATTTGAATAAACAAAATCCTGTAAAGACTTTTTGCGATATCCGCCGTGCATTATATCTAATTTTTTTGCCACCAAAACAGGACTTCTCCAGGACCTCTCTCGTAATTACTCTCTAAAGTCTGTTTATCTCTCTTCTACCTGTCGGTAGACAGGTATCACCTTTCAAGGATCTTACACTCTCACAATCTCTTTCTCTACCTCAAATTCAATTGATGTTAAATTGCGTCTATAACACCAGCATGACATGCTCCTCTGATCGTATGATACTATCGTTAGTTCGTATCATATGACACCTGGTTCAATTTTACTTGATTTAGCAAGGAATCCCTATGGGTATATTTTAATTAGATCTCTACCTCCTCAGTTTACGAAATTTCTACTATTTCTATGGAGTAGAGCTACAGCCCACCTTAATAAAGCTTACGCATAGGGCAGGGCTTTAACCCTGCGGTAAAGCAACCCTAAAGCCTGCCTACCGTCAAGCAGGTCAGCCTTGCGACAAGCAATCCAAAACCTGACGCATGCCGGCGAGAAGGGTTGCCATACTACATTCACCTGTGGTCATATGATACTATCGTATCACTACTACCTTCTCTGTTCTGCTGAATTTACCAGACTCGAGCCTTACAAAGTAATGACCAACCCCAACTTTCTCTCCATCTTGATTTGACCCATCCCAGCTTGCAGTGTGATTACCGGGCTTGACCTCCCTGTTCACAAGTTCCTTCACCAATCTTCCAATGATGTCGTATATCCGCAAAGAGACTCTTCCCCCTCTTTTAATGCCATAGTCGATGACCACACCACAGGAAAAACTTATAGTTGGCTTAATCTTAAGGATGCATGTCCCAAGTGCGGAAGATGCTGTCTCCTCAATACCAACCTGAGATGAAACCTTGTAAATCTGCCAGTAGCCTGTCGTATCTTTCTTCTCATACACAATCCAGTTTCCATCAGGGGACCACTGGGGATACTGATGGTCATAACTATCGCTGGTCAGTGCTGTCTCTGTTCCACCTCCTGCTGATGAAACCTTCCAAATCTGGGGGTAGCCTATCGCATCCTGCCCGTAATACGCAATCCAGTTCCCGTCCTGCGACCACTGGGGCCTCCGATGGCCATAACTATCGCTGGTCAGGGCTGTCTCGCTCCCACCTGCTGATGGAACCTTGTAAATCTGACAGTCGCCTGTCGCATCCAACTTCTCATACACAATCCAGTTCCTGTCAGGCGACCACTGGGGCCTCCGATGGTCATAACTATCGCTGGTCAGGGCTGTCTCTGCACCCCCTGATGATGGAACCTTGTAAATCTGGGAGCAGTATGTCGCATCCAACTTCTCATACACAATCCAGTTCCCGTCTGGCGACCACTGGGG
>DAOUSS010000086.1 GCA_030627085.1 Candidatus Stahliibacteriota bacterium
ACTTTTAAGTTGCGCATTGAATCCAGAACAGCATCTTCTATTCGCAGACTGAAGTCTGCGGCTACCAGATTCCTACTTTTTGCACAGCCTGTAAAGCTTGCGACTACCTCACTGCTTACTGTCTTTCGTCCCGCCAAGGGCGGGGCCCCTACCTGTTTACTGCCTACTGCTTACTGCCTACTATTTCAAAGGGAGGTTGGATGATATACCTTGACCACAATTCAACGACCAAAATGGATGAAAGAGTACCCTCAAAGATGATGCCATATTTTAGAGAAAACTTTGCCAATCCCTCCTCAACATACAGAATTGCACAGGAGGCAAAGGAGGCGCTGGAGGATGCAAGGGAGACTGTAGCAAACTGTCTCAAATGCGACCCGAAGGAAATATATTTTACCCTCATGTCCTCCTTGCAATGGGTATTGAACCAGAAATTGCTTATGGCTCACTGCGATTCAGTCTCGGCAGGGAAAATACTGAAGAGGACATCGATAAAGTTCTTGACATTCTTCCCCGGATCGTAGAAAAATTACGCTTGATGTCGCCATATGAATAGCTCCCAAACTTTTTCCTTGACAGAGAAAGACTTTTATGGTATAATACGACAAGTTGACTAAATGTCAAGTCCGTAAAGCCCAGATTATACATTAAGAAACCACAAGATGATAAACATTCTTATATCAAATATCAAACTTTAAATATCAAAATTACAAATCAAAAATTAAAAAGAAGGGCCAGAGAGTGTATCATATTTTTGCATTTTAATATGTCATTTTGATTTTTGATACCTGCCTGCCGGTAGGCGGGTTTGATTTTTTATTTTTCAGTGAACCTCTGTGCCTATCTGTGGTTAATGCATGTTCTAGGTTCATTTCACCATGCATCCTGGAGGGACATCACTGTCCACAGTAAGGAGAACGGGTTTGCCATCGTGGTCTGCGGCGAGCAACATACCCCTTGACTCAACTCCCCTTATCTTTTTAGGTTCAAGGTTTAGAAGTACTACTATCTTTTTCCCGATAAGTTCTTCTGGATTGTAGACATCGCCTATACCAGCAACAAGATGTCTCATATCCCCGCCTGTATCCACAAGTAGTTTTATAAGTTTATCGGTCCCCTCTATCTTTTCTGCATTCTTTATTTCCGCTATTCGTAAGTCGAGAGTCTCAAATTCACTGAATTTTATGATATCGCGCATCATTTTCCTCCTTTCAATTTTTATCGTTTCATTTGAGACTGGTTTGAATAATATTTCAGTCTTTCCGAGTTGTGTACCTTGATTTATAATTGCACCTCCAATATCATCCCACTCCCAGTGTTTTATTCTAAGGAAATTCTTTATTTTTTCTGCCGAAAATGGCATAACGGGCTCTGCCATTACCCCGAGGTTCGCTATGAGCGTCGTTGAAGTCCATATGACCGTTGGAAGTCGTTCCCTGTCGTTTTTTATGACTTCCCAGGGTTTTAAATAGTCAAAGTATCTATTACCCTCTCTTGCGAGTTCCATAAATTTCTCTGTAGCACGCTTTGGACTGAAATTCTCGTATGCATCCTCCACCTCTTTCTTCTTTTCCTCTATTTTTTTTAGTATTTCCACATCGGCGGGTTGAAGACCACCCTTTTCCGGTATCCTTCCCCCCATATAGTTACTTATAAACTGTAATGTGCGATTGACAAGGTTGCCAAAAGTGCCCACGAGTTCATTATTATTTTTGTTTAGAAATCCATCCCAGGTAAAGTTACTGTCAGACCGTTCGGGTGCATTATTTGCAAGGGTGTATCTTAAGGGATCCGGGGGAAATTTATCGAGATAGTCATCGAGCCAAATTGCCCAGTTTCTGGAGGTAGACATCTGTTTTGCCTCAATAGTCAGGAACTCGTTCGCTGGAATCTGGGATGGAAGTATAAATCCACCGTGAGCCATAAGCATAGCAGGCCAATTTATAGCATGGAAGACTATATTGTCCTTACCTATGAAGTGCACGAGTTCGGTGTCTTGAGAGAGCCAGTAATCTCTCCATTTCTCGGGCTTTCCAAGCTTCTGAGCCCATTCGATGGTTGACGATATATACCCTATGACATTATCAAACCAGACATAAAGAACCTTCCCATCTGCCTCGGGAAGTGGAACCGGGATACCCCATGAGATATCCCTGGTTATTGCTCTCGGGTTAAGCCCCTCTTTTATCCATCCAAGGGCAAAAGACCTGACATTCTCCTTCCAGTCTTGTTTACTGACCAGCCACTCCTTCAGATGGGATTCAAGCAAATCGAGTCTAAAGAACCACTGTTTGGTCTTTCTGTAAACAGGGGTAGAGCCACAGAGCTTACATCGTGGATTTTTGAGATTCCGTGGTTCAAGCCATTTTCCACACTCATCACACTGATCACCCCTCGCGCCTTCGGAGCCACAATAAGGACAGATTCCCTCTACATATCTATCCGGAAGAAATCTCTGGCACTTTGGGCAGAAGAACTGTTTCTCTGTTTTGGGCACGATATAACCCTTACTGTGAAGGTTGAGAAAGAAGTCCTGGGAAGTTTTGTGATGGAGTGGTATTGATGTTCTTGAAAAGTTGTCAAATTTTACACCAAATTTGGTGAAACTCTCCTTAATAGTTTTATGATAATAATTAACAACTTCCCGTGGGGTCTTTCCCTCTTGTTCCGCCTTTATTGTTATAGGTACGCCGTTTTCGTCTGTTCCACCTATGTGTATACAATTCCTCCTTCTCAATCTTTGGTATCTTACATACACATCTGCAGGTAGATAACATCCTGCAAGATGTCCGAGATGGAGCGGACCGTTTGCATATGGTAGCGCAGTTGTAACGAGTATTTTATTCATAGTATGTTATCTCCTACCTAACAACATCTTTTCCAGTATTAACATCGGAGGTTTGGACACAGGCTGTATCTCCTCCAGATGTACCTGTAATTTCCCTCCATCGGGATATTTCACGGTGACAGTTTCGGTTATCAAATTTCTATCTATGATAATTCCCTCGCCCTTATCTGTGTTAACAAGCGAACCAACAGCAGGGAATTTTTTTGCCTGCTCTTTGTAGAACTTCTCCTCGTACTTGAGACAACACATAAGTTTTCCGCAGACACCCGTTGCCTTGTCCGTTCCACAGGCAAGGTCTTGCAATCTCAACAGATTCGTGGTAATAGACTCAAAGTTATTGAGAAACTGCGAACAACAGGTTCGCATTCCGCATACACCATATTCAGGGAAACATTTTGCGTAGTCTCTTGCTCCTATCTGTTGAAATACTACCTTTGTATTCCACTTTTTTGAAAGATATTTGGCAAGCAGTCTATAATCAGGTTTTGTATCAGCAAGGAAATAAAACTTTATTTTTTTGACATCAAATTGGATGTGGCATCCAACGAATTTCATCTGCAGGTTATACTCGGGTAAAAGGGCAATGCACTCTTTCGTTTTTTCAATCTCCTCCTTCTTCAGGGCTTCCATTTTTTCCTTATCCTCTTTTGTTGCCACACTTGCAAACCTATACGATACTATATGCGATTGAGGAAGTATCTCAAGTACATATCCAATATCTTTACCGCTTTCAGTCTTATATACAATATAGTCTCCCTTGGATATTCCGATATCAGGTGCCTTTACTACCCTTGTCTCCCTGTCTCCATAAGTAACCTTTAATAACATATATCTCACCTCCAAAATCTGGTATAAAATTATTACCCTATTTTAAGGGCCGACGTGGTTAACACTTTCTTGTTTTTAAGATACTTCATTATAACACAAATTTGTGGATTTGTCAATAAAATTTAACCGCAGATTAGTCTTGTAGACACGCCTGTCCCGTCAAAGGCGGGAATTTCAAATCGTGCAAAAATCAATAATTAACCACAGATTAGTCTTGTAGGCACGCCTGTCCCGTCAAAGGCGGGGCATTGCTAACGGTTCAACTGAGCCTTCGTCCCGAGCTCAGGCCGAGGGGTTCACCGAAGTTTGCTAATTGAATATCTTAATGACTAATGACCTAACGACTCTACGACGCAATGACTTAATTACTCAATGATCTAATTACCCAATAACTCAAGGACGTATTGGCAGGGTCTAATCAGGGATTTTTGTAGTTAGGTTTTTACAAAACTAACCCATTTCCGGAAGGTTGTATGCGAGGTAATAGAGGATATTATTTGAACTTACATAGTAGTCCAGAGCGAGTGTAGCCTGTCGGATTATGCTCATTCCTTTAAGGGTGGAGGATAACCCCTTATCTACTATCTTTACATCGGTATTTCTCACCTCTAAACCAAAATGTTGGGCAAGCATATCTCCATAGAGTATATAGAGAGAATCCAGAAACTCTTCTATTGATATATCCTTGAGAGTGTTAACAGTGAAGAGGCGTTTCCTGACTGTCAGATTTGCAAATTTGATAGCAAGTTTTCTTGTGTTAGACTCTAAAAGGGATAATGCCCTTTCCATACTACCTCCCGAGAGGTTTGCCACTAATTCCGCATTTTCTACTTTACGGGTTTTGAGTAACCTTCCAACCTCCAATTTACTCAATCGTCTGAATTTCACAATCTTACATCTAGAAATTATAGTCTGAAAGAGATAATTAGGGTTTGATGATATAAGTATAATAGTCGTGTCAAAAGGAGGTTCTTCAAGAGTTTTTAAAAAGGCATTTTGTGCCTCTTCTGTCATAGTATCTGCGTCTTCTATTATTATTACCCTTCTCCCAATCGTTTTAAGAGTTACTGCTTGCTTTATCTCTCTTACTCTGTCTATCTTTATAGTCCCCTTTTCGTCCGGTGAGACTATGATGCAGTCCGGAAAATTACCTTTATCTATAAGGCTACAGTTTGTACAATTGTCGCAAGGGTCCACTCCCTTCTTATAGCAGTTAATTGCCTTTGCGAGATTGACGGCTGTTAGTTTCTTGCCAACTCCCCTTGGTCCGATGAAAAGATAGGAAGAAGGCAGTCTTTCTTTCATTATATCTTTCTGAAGGATCTCCTTTGCAATCTCCTGTCCTATGATATCATTAAAAGACATAGTCTCAAAACATACTTTAACCACAGATGCGAAGAATTAACCGCAGATAAACGCAGATGCACGCAGATCAAAATATAGTAATTAAGTTATTAGGTAATTAGGTTATTAAAATCTTCAATTATAACCAGTTATTGAGTTATTTATCCTTTAACCTTTATCCTTTTTCCTTATTATTAATGATTGTGCTACTTAAGCAGGGTCAGGGGGTTAATAGCCCTCCCATCTCTCCTTATCTCGAAGTGGAGAGTTGGCTCCGATACTGTGCCTGATGTCCCAACCCTTCCTATAGTTTCTCCTTGTTTTACCTTTTCTCTATTCATTACTTCAATGTTTGCGAGATGTGCGTAAAGGGTATGATATCCATTTTCGTGGTCAATTATGACAATATTCCCATATCCGTAAAATCTACTTGCATATACGACCTTTCCATCATGGGATGCAACCACACTTGTCCCTTCCTTTGCTCTTATGTCTATTCCATTATTCAAAAGTTTTGTTCCATACACCGGGTCTATTACAGTTCCAAAGTTTGAAACGACAGTGCCATGTGCTGGCCAGATAAACTTTCCAACCCTTCCCCTTTTTTCATCCTTTGCTGCTCTCCGCATGAACTCCTCAAGTTCTTCTCTTGAGCGTTTGAGTTCCGCTATAAGTTTCTCAACTCCTCCCTTTTTATCTTTAACGGTGTTTAATAATTTCCTCTTGGCTTTCTTTTGAGCAAGAATCTTATTTCTTACTGCTTTTTCTTCCTTCCGCAAGGCAAGTAGCTTCTTTAGTTCATCCTGCGCTATGTTTTTACTTGATAGGAGCGAATCCTTCTTGCCCGAGAGGCTATCAAGGGCAGACTTCTCGCATTTCAAAAAATGTTTTAGATAAAAGATGTTCTCTTCTTTCTGCCTGCACTGGACAATATCAGCAAAAGGCGGAATAGAAAGTTCCCTGTAAAGCAGGAGGATTTCTTCGTTAAGCCTGTTGTGCTTTTCATCTATGGATTTCTGTATTGTGAGGCTTCCCCTGCTCAAAAGTTCTATCTTCTCTCTTATCTTTTTTTCCTTCTTCTCCAGTTGTGAAAGTTTCTTCTTCTGCCTCTCCGCCTCTATGTCTATTTTCTCAAGTTCCTTCAGTATACTCCCTTCTTTCTTTTTGAGTGTCTCCAGTTCTTTCTGTGTTTCTTCCAAGTCCTTCTCTACCTTCTTGAGTTCTCCCTTGTAGTCTGCCGAGAAGATTAGAATAGATATGAGTATTCCAATCATAATTAAATTGGGTGATTATGAAACATCTGACACCAAAAAGTGCTTATACTAAACTGTGTCCTCGTATTGTGTTTATCGTCTTCATTTCTTTTGCTTGCCCAAAAGAAACGAAGCAAAGAAAAGGGCACCCCGTATGTTTTTCTTA
>DAOUSS010000172.1 GCA_030627085.1 Candidatus Stahliibacteriota bacterium
TACTGCATACTGCCTACTGCTTACTGCCTGTCGTCTGTTGTCTGTGGTCTGTCGTCCGCTATACCGTAGGGCAAACCTTTAGGTTTGCTTATATTTGCAAGGCTGAAGCCTCGCCCTACGCTCTACGCCTTACTTCCTACGCCTTACCCCCTACTAAAACATCAGCCATAACTTAAAGAACGGGTCAAAGATGTCGTATCCCTCTTTTGTCTTTATAATCAGATTATTCCTCAACAGTGCCTTCACCGATGCCTGGGTTGTAGAGGGATTTTTCAATCCATAGGTCAGTATTGCATCCTGGGAAAATATCTCCCTCTCCTGCGAAAGGGCCAAAAGGACAGCCTTCTGATACAATGAGAGCGAATCATACCAACTGTAATACAACTCATTCTGAGCGCTCAAAACCTCGTCAAGTGCCTTATCAATCTGTGTTTCGTCTATCTTCTTTCCACTTACTAACCAGATATGGAAACAAAGTAGTTGTATGTGATAGGGACTTCTGTTAGAGAGTTGAACAATCCTTCTTGCCGATGATTTAGAGATAGATTTACCCGTTGATCCGAAACGACCGTGTATAAATTCTACCAGTTCATTATCCGGGATATAATCAAGGGGATAAACCATAGCAGACCTGAAAAACGCCCTCTCAGGATTGGTGAACATATCGAGAATTATATGGGTCTTACTACCTATAAAGATATAACATACATCATTCTGATGCTGAATAGATGCCCTTAACCTCTTCTCAAATACCTTACCATTATACTGCTCTATCTCCTGAAATTCATCAAAAACCACGACAACACGCCTCTTGTACCTTTCTGCAATCTTTTGGGGTATTTCAATCACTTCATCCAACGCCTTGTCAATACCTGTTGTGGTTCTTGAAAAGTCAAAAGATACCTTCCATCTTCCCTCTGAAAGTTCAAAACTCGGAATAACTCGCCTGAAGAAAGAGGCGATCTCTTTCAATCTCTCCTTCGCACCTAGAAAATGCTGACTTATTGAAGCAGAATAATCCTTAAGAAAGTGATTTATGGTCGGCGACTTTTCCAGGTCTATATAAATGGGAATTATCTCATCTTTAAACAGGGACAGGACATTTTTAATAAGTGATGTCTTGCCCAGTCGCCTGTACGAGTAGATGAACATATTCTGGGATGCCTTAATACACTCAGTTATATCTCTTATCTCTTTCTTCCTGTCGGCAAAGTATTCACCACTTACAGTTTCACCATATTTGAAAGGATTTTTCATTATAGTAATTCTTGTTATACTATTTTATATAATACATTATACTATAATTTCTCAGAAAAGTCAAGAAAAAAATGGAGATTGCTGAAAGAGTCAGCAATCTCTGATTACACAGATTCTCCACTCTATTTATCCCGTTTACCCCGTAGCGATAGCGTACGGGGCTTGTCCCGTAGCGATAGCGTACGGGGTGGAATGTGACCCGCCCTGTGGAAGCAACTTGTCCTGCCAGCCATATGTAATCAGACTTTTCTATTACATTGTGGTGAAATGCTTCCCGCCCCGTGGAGTGTGTAAACTTGCCCTATGAAATGCAATTTACCCCGTGAAATAGAAAAAAGTTTTTTCCATAATCTTATTTCACAGGGTTTACTCTGCGGAATGTGAGAAGTATCCCATCTGGGAACTATTTCATACGGGCTACTCCATGGGGGAGCTATTTCTTCAGGAAGCTATTCAACAGGGCCTGCCCCGTGGGGTGCGTTTTGCCCCGTGCAGTAAGCAATTTACTTCATGGGGAGCTATCCCATCTGGGTAACTATTCCACTGGGACGCCTTATTTATCCCGTTTACCCTGTAGCGATAGCGTACGGGGTGGAATGTGTTAACTATTTCACTGGGACGCTCTACTCCCTACTGCTCCATGCCCCCTCTCCCTACGCCTAACGCTTACTGTCTCTGGTCTGCAGTCTGCCGTCTTCAGTCTTTCCCTCCGCCCTCCGCTCTCCTCATTCCACTCAAGAAGCGGAAGATAACTCTTTCTCTACCCTTTCTGCCAGGAGTTCTTTCATCAGTGACTGGTAGGGTATCCCTCGCCTGTTAGCCAAAAGCTTTAAATCCTCTATAAGAAATTTGGGCATTCTTATAGAGATTGACTTTTCAGAGGGTTTCAGTTCTGGAAATCTTGCCCTTTTTGCCTTCCGCCAAGCGATATAGTGGGTAGAATCATGGGTAGCCCAAAATTCTCTTTCTTCATCCTCTGTTTCAAATCGGGGTATCTTCTTTTTTTTCTTTGTATCTCTCATATTCTCTCCTTTCTATTTTACTCATATCTCTTGCTGAAATAACCCTTATTTTGCCATCTCTTGTTGTAAATACGATAAAGAGTCTTCTACCTGCAAGAGTCTTTCCTAATCCATAGTGTCGATCCTCTTCCATTGAATGGCCTTTATCGTAATGGACTATAAGCCAAGGATCGAAAAATACCTCTTCACACTCTTGATCACTAACCCTGTGTTTTTCCCAATTTTTACCTGTATTTCCTTCATCCCAATCAAATTTCTTTCCTTTCATTTGTATATGATTATAACATACACAATTAGATTTGTCAAGAAAAAAAGCGAAATCTCGCTACAAAGACCACAGAGATTATTTTTAATTTAAAACAGGGATTGAAAGAGAGTATAAGAGATAAAAATGAAAAAGCAAAGAAATAAAAATATCTTCTCTTCCAATCTCTTACCTGCCTGCCGCCAGGCAAGAAGTCCCTGTCAAAGTATACCTTTTATCTTTTCCCTTTTTACTTTATCCTTGTTATACGTGACCTCTGTGGTTTATAATTTCCTATGCAATCAAGAAAAAAAGCCCGCAAAGGGGCCTAAAATTATTTCTCCCATTCTCCGTTTCTCAAATGCACCGTTTCTCCACCTCTCCCATTCTCCTTCCGCTCTACGCCCTACGCTCTACGCCTCACTCCCTACGCCCTTCTGTCTCTGGTCTGCAGTCTGCATCTTTTCTTATCCGTTTGCATCCTCCTCACCTATCTGTCTGAATTCTCTCTTACCTGTCCACAGACTTTATTGAAAGATACTGTCTCTTCAAGTCCATAATTGGTACTCGCATCATTTCTCCTTTCTATAAACGACCTTCCTTATGCACAATTTCCTCAAACAGTTCTGCCTTCGGTGAGCAGTTCGGCCCTGAGCAGTTCAGCCTTGAGCGGTTCAGCAGTGAGTTCACCGCACTGCTCACTGCCGAAGGGCTCAGCCGAACTGCTACAACTGTTTTTATCTGCTACAATTTCAAAACAGTTGTAGCAGTTTTATCTCCTTAAGGTCTCGTACATGTTCAAGGTATGTTCCCCTTTGGGTGAAATGGAGTAAAATACCTTTTTCTTGTTAATGGTCTTATCAAGTAGCCCATCTTTGCAAAGACGATTGCAGATGTTTGAGAGTGTTGCCCGTGCATAACCTATAGCCGTTTGGAACTCTGTATCGGATGCTGACATAGATTTACTCTTCAATGCATTTAGCACATAGTATAATTCTTCATCTATTTCTCCAACAAGATAATTTTTGCTTGCAAGGGCAGCCATTGCAAATTCAACCTGCAAGGGTACGGGTACATTCTGGCGAACTGCTTGCCCTATTATGATTGAAGCGTACCGTAATAGTTCTCTAATATTACCATCACATATATCGCTCAGGAATCGATTTGCTTCTGTAGTAAACGGATAAACGTAAGTATCTAATGCGACCCTTTCAAATCTTGGACGTAAAATTTGCTCTACTGAACGTGGGTCCCTTTTTATAATGTTTTTCAATTCCATAAAATCAACGAAGCGCGCTCTGTAAACAGAATCGGCATCGCTTGCAAAGAGCTTGCCTGTCTCTTTCCTTGATGCAAAGATTGAGATACATCAATGCCCTTGCCCTCCTTTATGCCCAAATTTCTCGCAAATTTTGCTACTTCAAGGACGATTCTATCCATAATAGCCTGATGTTCTTCCAGTTGTGAGA
>DAOUSS010000015.1 GCA_030627085.1 Candidatus Stahliibacteriota bacterium
AATGGCCTTGTAGCAACTATTGCCTTTCCCCCAAGAAGCCCCACAACCGAGTGTATCTTGGTCGTCTCAAGTGCCTCTGGAAGTGTGAGCTCTGGTAATATTGTAGGCAGTCTCCTTGCAAGCATTGTTTTACCAGAACCGGGTGGGCCAATCATCAACAGGTTGTGACCTCCTGCTGCAGCAACTTCAAGGGCACGCTTTGCACCTTCTTGCCCTTTTACATCCGAGAAGTCCTCTGTATACTGCGATGCCTCTTCCCACACCTCGTCAAGGTTTACCCGGCAGGGTTGGATCTCTATTTCATCGTTCAAGAATTGAACAGCTTCCCTCAGTGACTTTACTGGATAGACATTGATATCCTGAGTTATGGCTGCCTCTCTTGCATTTTCCTCTGGCAGAAGCATCTTTGTGAAGTTATTCTCCTTGCAGGAAAGAGCTATGGGAAGCGCACCTCGTATCCCCCTCAGTGTGCCATCAAGAGAGAGTTCTCCTGCTATTATGGTTTCTTCGAGTTTATCCTTCTTTACGGTACCATTTGCAGCGAGAATGCCAAGGGCGATAGGAAGATCAAATCCAGAACCTTCTTTCTTCATATCCGCAGGGGCAAGGTTCACGGTTATTCTCTTCAGTGGGACTTCAAATCCTGAGTTCTTTATAGCAGTCCCTACCCTATCTTTTGACTCTTTCACTGCTGCATCTGGCAGACCGACGGTTGAAAATGTAGGAATACCCCTTGCAAGGTCAACTTCTACCAGAACAAGGTATGCATTTATTCCCAGAACTGCTTCAGAATTTACACCTGCTACCATATTAACTGATTAAACGAATCAACTGATTAAACAGATATGTTAAAGTTATTGAGTTATTAGGTCATTAAGATTGTAGGCACAAATTCAATTTGTGCTATTGTCTGCGCGGTTTGAAACCCTGACTGCCGTCAGGCAGGCGTGCCTACATATTTTTTTGACGCAGATTTACACTGATATACTTAAGTTATTGGGTCATTGCGTCTTAGCGTCGTTGCGTCAATAACCTAATTACCTAATAGCCCAATGACCTAATTACCTAATGACTTAATTACCCAATTACCAAATGACCTAATTTACCCTCTTTATCTATCCGTCCCCGCTAACAACGGGGCGGTTAATTTATGCATCCTTTTTGCTTCGCCAGGCAGAAAACTCGCTATGGACCCACTCTCGGTCCTTATTATAATCTCCCCATCTTCGCCCAAGTTAATAAATTCACCTCTTACAACCCCGTTCTCAGTTTCTATCTCAACATATCTATCCATAAAAGACAGGTATTCTCTCACACAATCCATTATGTTTTCCCTTGTTAGGTTACTCTCGAAAATAGAAAGAAATAAGGAAAGTATTGCCTCTCTACTGGCTGGTATTCCTGTTTCTATCCTTACAGATGTTGCACTCTCAAGGGGAAGTACAGTTTCATTGACATTCATTCCAACTCCAATGATTGCAAGATTCCTCTCTGTCTCAATCAGTATTCCGCATATCTTTCTGCCATTCACTACAATGTCATTTGGCCATTCAATCTCTGCCCGAAGTCCGCATTCTTCTTCAAGTGTTTCAGCAACAGACAACGCAGTCCTCATAGACAGAAGCGGAATTTTCTCCGTAATGAAAGAAAATGTGAGTGATTCGCCCTTGCGAGAAGACCATACCCTTCTAAACCTTCCTCTCCCTCTATATTGCTCATCCGCTACAATTACATATCCTGGCCTTCTTACTCCATTTTTGATGAGCTCTTTAGCACGGTCCTGTGTGGATGGTAATCTTTTATAGAAGAGAAACTTCTCCTTTGTAAATAAACTACTCCCGTATATCCTATCAACATCCATTATTAAATTAAAATGCAAAAATCAAAGGTCAAAATGACAAATCAAAGTGTGTAATGTGAAATGTGTAATGTGAAATGACATTAAACATCAAACATTTAACATTAAACAAGATATAGATATTTGATATTTAATTTTACTTATGCTCTACTACCTTTATCTCAATATTTCCAATAAGGTCCATTATCTTTGCCCAATCCTTGAGTCCACCCTCTTCAAGTGTAATATGTGTGGCGTCTGCTATTATCTGGTTGAACGTCGGGTCCACCTCGACCCATCTTCCCACCCATACCTTATTCCAGGCATGGTAATAAAAATATCCATCCATCAGAACCAAACCTACACATATATCCGCAGGAATCCCTGCTGCTCTTGAAAGGGCACAGAAAAGGACAGCGTGTTCATTACAGTCACCCTCGAGTGTCTCCAGAACATCAACAGCACTTGGAATTGTTGCAGATGGAAAATCTTCCACATTCTGCGATGTCCAGCTCACGAGTTCTTTTACCTTTTCCCAATTATCTCTTGTGCCCCTTATTATTCTTGCAGATTTGTTTCTTATTCTCCTGTCATCCACCTGAATAAGTGGAGTGTCCTCAAGGTATCTCTTTAGCTCTTCAGGAACCGGGCGAGGCTTGACTCTACTGCACCCGGAGCCTGGTGGAGATTTTGGTATCAATTTCTCATCTGGGCCAATACTTTTCACTGTGAGTGTATCACCTGAGAGTTCCTGCCTGTCTGTATTTTTGAATCTTCCCTTCACAATTGCCTTGAGATAAATTACATTCCTCGGATTTTTTACCTCCATACCAGCGGGTATGGCAAACATTGTGAGTATCTCCGGAGATGTCTCTCCAAACTCCAATGCCTTTTCCTTATCCTCTTTGACCATCAGAACACCCATAGGCTCCTCTGACCGTAGTATCTCCCCATTCTTTCCCACCCAGGTTGTTGATTTCGCCCCGAGCAACTCAGTCACGATCTTTATAGAATCACCTGTCTCCTCTATTATACTTACCTTTGCCTGATTTACTGCAAATATGGTGGGGTCAAATACAGAAAGCAATAGGTTCTTTCTTAAGGCGGAGACAAGAAAAGGGATTGACTGGGACACATATACAACATCCCCATCAAGTTTTATTCTCTCGCTTCTCTCTCTACTTCCTGTCTTCACGCTGTATATAAGTTCTTGCTCTTTTACCTCTCCGTTGGATGAGATTTCCTGTGTCTCCGATTTGAGTTCAAATGAGAATTTTTTGAGTCGGTATTCCATATCAACTTCATACACCGATGATGTCTCCATACTCCTCTTCGCTCCCATCATACCAAGTCTTATAAACACTATCTCCTTAAGAATGTACCCATTTTTTATAGGTTTCATATCTATCATTGTATAACCTATCTTCTCACCTCCAAGATACATTCCTGAGAAGTATGTTGCTATTATCATAAACTGTAAAACCAAAGACATCGTTTTTCCTTCTTCAGCCATCCGTTAGCCAACGGACTACGAGTAGTATCACATCCATATAAAGAAGAGTCTAAATAAATTAAATCTGTGGAATTCATGGCTCTCTATCTATTTACTCCGTACTGTTCACAGTAATTGCAAAATCAGGACATTTATATTCACAAATAAGGCATCCCGTGCAGTCGTCTTCTTTCACTGGCTCTGCCATCCTGTCTTTTCCTATTGCAAGGACATTACGAGGACAGAAAGCAACACAAAGGTTGCACCCTTTACACCAATCTTTATTTATTTTTATAGTATATTTTTTCACCATGACAGTTGTAATGGAGGGACAACCCTTGTGGTTGTCTACCTATCGGACAGGAACGACTCGACTGAGCTCGCCGAAGTCAAGCCCTGTCCCTACACTATTTCTTTTAAGAGTTTTCCTACCTCCTCGGGTTCGGATGCAACCCTAATCCCTACGCTCTCAAACTTCTCTATCTTCTCCTTTGCAGTTCCAGCTCCTCCAGAGATTATCGCACCCGCATGTCCCATCCGCTTACCGGGAGGCGCAGTCTTTCCTGCCACAAAGGCAACAACAGGCTTGCTTACATTATCTCTTATAAAATCCGCTGCATCCTCCTCATCACGTCCTCCGATTTCTCCGACCAAAAGAATTGCTTTTGTCTCAGAGTCTTCTTCAAATAGTTTAAGACAGTCTATAAACTTGAGCCCAAGCAGGGGATCTCCACCTATACCTATGCAGGTGGACTCTCCGAATCCTGATTTTGTTATATGCGAAACGAGTTCGTATGTGAGGGTTCCACTTCTTGATATAACTCCAATACTACCCTTTTTAAAAATGTTTGAGGGAAGAATACCTACCTTGCTCTTGCCCGGTGATATAAGCCCGGGAGAATTTGGGCCTATAAGCATAACCCCCCTTTCTCTGTAAAACTTTAATACCTTCGCTATGTCAAGCACAGGTATACCTTCGCTTATGCACACAACAAGCTTTACTCCTGAATCTCCTGCCTCAAAGAGGGCATCTACCGCAAATTTAGCAGGAACAAATATTATGCTTGTATTCGCCCCTTCTTTCTTTACAGCATCTTTCGCCATATCATACACAGGAATATCTAAGAAGTTTGTTCCCCCTTTACCGGGTGTCACTCCACATACCACCTTCGTACCATATTCAACCATTTTCTCTGTATGAAATGAACCATCCCTTCCAGTTATCCCCTGGACACATACCCGTGTATTTTCATCGATAAGGATACTCATAAGTCCCATAGTAATATCAAAATGCAAAAATTCTAAATCACAATTCCTAAATCCTAAACAATTTCTAATGCCCCAACTCATAAATCCCAAACTTGTTTAGACTTCGGCGAGCTCAGTCGAGCCGAACATTGGAGAATTGGAATTTAGATATTGTTTAGAGTTTCGAATTTAGAATTTAGGATTTTAATCCTTGATATGTAATTTTTTTTCTTCCAACCGGCCTTCGACAGTTCTATTGCCCTTACTGCTCCCTCTCTCATAGATGCAACAGGAACTATTGGGGAATCCTTAAGTATCTCCTTTGCCTTATCATCGTTTGTCCCAGTGAGTCTTGCCACCATAGGAAGTTCTATCTTCATCTTCGTTGTAGCTTGAATTATGCCCTTTGCAACATCATCACACCTTGTAATACCACCAAAGATATTAAAAAATATTACTTTTACATTTCTATCTGTAAGAAGGATCTCCAGTGCCTTCTCCACCTTCTCGGGCGAAGAACTGCCACCAATGTCAAGAAAGTTTGCAGGTTCTCCACCATACTTCTTTATAAGATCCATAGTTGCCATTGCAAGACCAGCACCATTGACAACACACCCTATATCCCCGGACAGGGGTATATACGAAAGACCCGCTTCCTTTGCTGTCAGTTCCTTCTCCTCTCCCGGATCAGGGTCTCTCAAGCTCTCAAGCTCAGGATGTTTTGAGATTGCATTATCGTCAAGTACTACCTTTGCATCTGTAACCCAGAGCCTTTCGTCTCCATCGAGTGCGAGTGGATTTATCTCAGCAATCTGGGCATCACATTCTGCAAACAGTTTATAAAGTGCTATTACTATATTTACACTCTGAAGTGCAAGTGTCCTGTCGTCAAAGAGTGAGAGTGTTATCTCCTTTGCCTGATGGGGAAACAACCCATACATAGGGTCAACCCATAGCTTGGTTATTGCCTCGGGTTTCTCTCTTGCAACCTCTTCAATATCCATCCACCCTCTCTCGACGCCATAACGAGAGGAAACTTCTTATCCCTGTCCATTATTACCGCCAGATAGTATTCCTTTTTTATATCCACCGCCTTTGCTATCAATACCTTCTTCACAGGGAGGTTTTTAATCTTCATAGCAAGTATACTTGTGCTATAGTTCTTTACCTCATCAACTGTTTCTGCATACTTAACGCCACCTGCCTTTCCCCTTCCCCCTGTATGGACCTGCGCTTTTACCATAACACAACCATTATACTCCATTGCAATCTTCTCTGCCTCTTCTGGGGTTGTGGCGACTTTACCCTCCTGGACAGGAAGACCGTACTTCCTCATTATCTCCTTAGCCTGGTATTCGTGTAGGTTCATTCATCCCCCGTTGTATATCGGTTATCAGTAATCAGTGATCGGTTATCAGTTTCAAGCAGTGGCAAGCCACTGCACTCCGAGAGTCCGAAGACTTTGCCCCGCTATCCCAATTACAACATAAGTGCAACAATTCCCGGGAGTTTTTTGCCAGCAAGGAATTCAAGCGATGCACCTCCACCCGTTGATATGTGGGTAAAACCCTCTTTAAGACCGACTTTGTTTATTGCCAATGCTGTATCTCCCCCTCCTGCTATCACTATTACGCCTTTTTCTTTCGCATTCTTCAGGGCAAAGATAATTTCCTTCGTGCTATTTGAAAATCTGTTAATTTCAAATATACCAGGCGGGCCATTCCACAGAATAGTTTTTGCAGATTCTATCTCTCTTTTGTAATGTTCCATTGTTGAGGGTCCCGTATCAACTCCTATCCAGCCGTCGGGTATCTCCTCTACAACCTTCACTTCAGCATCTTCAGCAATCCTGTTCGCAACAATACAGTCGGATGGAAGTAACAATTTATCCCCTGCCTTGTCCAGTATCTTCCTGGCAACATCCAGCTTGTCCTTCTCCAGTATAGAATTTCCCACTCCCTTGCCTAAACTCCGGAAAAAGGTATAAGTCATTCCACCACTTATTAGTAATTTATCACACTTCGGCAGAAGATTTTCTATCACATCTATCTTTGTTGATACCTTTGCTCCACCAAGTATTACCAAGAAGGGGTGGGGTGGTGATTCACATACTTTACTGAGCCACTTGATCTCCTTTTCCATCAAAAATCCGGGCATTTTTGTCTTTATATAATGTGTTACCCCTACTGTAGATGCATGCGCACGATGCGCTGTGGCGAAGGCATCATTCACATAAACATCAGCAGACCCTGCAAGTTTTCTTGCAAATTCCGAATCGTTCCCCTCCTCCTCTTTATAAAATCGCAGGTTTTCAAGAAGAATGGCTTCACCGTCTCTAAGACCCACAATTGCATTTTCCACCTCGGGTCCGATACAATCAGGAATAAATTTAACAGGTCTTGAAATTAAAGAAGATAATCGTTGAGCCACGGGGGCAAGACTCATATCCTTGACCTTTTCACCCTTTGGCCTTCCAAGATGGGAGATGATTATAAGCCTTCCCTCTTTATCAAGTATATAATTTATAGTATCCAGCGATGCCTGAATTCTCGTATCATCGGCTATCTCCCCATCCTTCAATGGAACATTGAAATCAACCCGTAAAAGAACCTTTTTACCTTTGAAATCGATATCTCTAAGAGACAACATAACTCCCCCTTAGATGACAGAGAACACTCAAAGAAATTCAAAAATGAGCCACGGATTTCACCGATTAGAAAAAAATTTTAATCTGTGGAATCTGTGCAATCTGTGGCTATAATTTTGATTTTTGATTTTTGATATTTAATATCTATTCTACAGCCTTTCACCTATATAATGAGCAAGATCTACAACCCTTGACGCATACCCATATTCATTGTCATACCATGCGAGCACCTTTACGAGATTGCCAATGACCTTTGTTTCATACGGATCGAATATCATAGAGTGGGGATTGCCTACGATATCACAGGAGACAACCTCATCTTTCAGATATTCAATATATCGTGGGTTTCTTTCGGATGCCCTCTTGAAGGCGTTATTTACCTCTTCCTTCGATGTTTCCTTTTTTACAGTACATACAAAGTCAACAAGTGAGGCATCAATGGTTGGAACCCTGACAGAAATAGCATCCAATGCTCCTTTCAATTCAGGGATGATTATCTCAATTGCCTTTGCTGCGCCTGTAGTAGTGGGAATTATAGAGTGAGCAGCGGCTCTCGCCCTTCTCAGGTCCTTGTGTGGCGCATCTATAAGCCTCTGGTCTGCTGTGTATGAATGGATTGTTGTCATAAATCCCCTCTCTATCCCGAATGTCGCATGCAATATCTTTACCATGGGTGCAAAACAGTTCGTAGTGCAGGATGCATTATCAATAACATCATGTTTCAAGGGATCGTAGCTTTCCTCATTCACACCCATAACGACCGCACAGTCAGCGGGTATCCCCTTTGCGGGGGCAGTAATTATAACCTTCTTTGCACCTGCCTCAATGTGCAGGGCTGCCTTATCCCTCGAGCGGAATTTTCCCGTTGCTTCTACTACTATATCGGCTCCAAGGTCTTTCCATGGAAGTTTGTTAGGTTCTTTCTCCATAAATGTGGGAATTTTTTCCCCATCTATAACTATCGTCCCATCGCTTCCCTGCACATCCATATCAAGTACACCATAGGTAGAGTCATATTTGAATAGATGTGCCAGTATCTTCGCATCTACTATATCATTTATCCCTACAATCTTTATCTCTTTATCCTTCATTGCAATCCTATTAACAAGCCTTCCTATCCGTCCGAAGCCATTTATTCCAATCTTTACTGCCATGTTACCCCCTTGTAATTATACCACAAGCAACTGTCAAATAGCGGTTTTTATTATAACATAAGTGGGTAGAAAAGTCAAGTAAAAAAACAAGCTATTGACTGACCACCCAGCAGTTAATTTTTCCAATAAAAGGCAATGGTATCCTTATTATGGCAAATTATGTATAATAAACCTTTATTGCTATACCGTTTGTAGCATTGTAGGGCAAACCCACCGCCTGTGGCGGGGTAAGCTTTAGGTTTGCTTACATATGCAAGGCTGAAGCCTTGCCCTACATATGCAGGGATATCATGTGGGGTATTCAGTCACAAAAAATTCAATTTTAGCTTGATCGCATAGAAAAGTACACACTCAGTCATGGGATAGTTGATGTTACTCTTCACTTAGATAAACTGGTTAGTCTTCTATTTATCAGACTGCAGTGGGCATCTCTTAGTGCTGAATGGCTAATTGAAAATCCAACAGGGATTTTAAGAGATTGCTTGCCTGCCGTCAGGCAGGGAAGAGATTTTTCTTTCGCATTTATTATTTTCTATCTCTTAAGTTGGAGACACTTCGTGTTCTCTTTCGATCCCTGTTAAGTTCTCTTTTTTTCCTTGACAAAAAGGGATTTTTATGGTATAATACATGCACATTTTACATAAGATTTTTTTAAAAAAGGGAGTAGTAATGGCTGTCCCAAAGAGAAGAAACTCAAAGACCAGAGGGCGTAAGAGGAGAACGCACTGGAAGCAAAAAATGCCTCAACTAATAAGATGCCCGAACTGCCAGCAACTTATACCTCCCCATACAGTATGCAGTAATTGCCATTACTATATGGGAAAGGAAAGAACTCTTTAGCAACAATATATTAAAGAGGAGGAATGTTGAGAAGTATAAACACTGAAGATATAAGATCAATAGGAATCTTCGGACAATCGTCCACAGGAAAGACTTCTCTTGGGGAGGCACTACTATATCAGGCGAAGGTGACCAAAAGACTTGGAGCAGTAGATGACGGCACTTCAATTCTCTCTTTATCTCCACTGGAGGTGGAGAAAAAAATCACCATAAACCTCTCTATTGCTTCCTTTGATTATGAAGGGGCGTTTTTGAATATATTAGATACCCCGGGATATGACGACTTCTATGGCGAGGTTCTCAGTGGAATAAAAGCGTCAGATATTGCTATAATAGTTATAGATCCTTTGCAAGATCTGGGCATTGTCACAGAAAAGGCGTTCTCAGACATAAAAAAGCATAATATTCCCATTCTCTTCTATCTATCTAAGATAAAAGAAAAAGAAGTGGATATAGATACCGCACTTTCAAGAATGAAATCAGCCTTTGGGAATGTTGTGCCTGTAACTATTGTTGAAGGAGACGATGTAAGCCAGGTTCTTGACAGTGACTCTCGTTATCACAAGGATCTGGTGGAAGCAATAGCAGAAACCGACGATACACTGTTGGAGAGGTATCTGTCAGACGAAGAATTGAAACGAGAGGAGTTAGAGACAGCATTTTATAAAGGGCTGTCATGCGGAAAGATAATGCCGGTCTATATGGGAGATTCACTAAAAGGAATTGGAATCCAGACATTGCTTTCTTCTACAATCGGAATCTCTATAAAAAGAGAACAAGATAAGCTCCTCGCCTTCGTATTCAAAACTTCTGTAGATCCTCATCTTGGAGATATAAGATATACCAAGATATTGAATGGGGAATTAACACCCGGAAGTACACTGTATAACTGTACACAAAATGTAAATGAAAGAATAAATCAGTTATATCTTATGAGGGGCAAGGAAAGAGAGGAAGTTGATAAACTACCTCAGGGAGGAATTGGAGGCCTCGCCAAGTTGAAGAATACCCATACAGGGGATACCCTGAGAAGTGAGAAAGGAGAACCTTTACCTGGAATAGATTTCCTACCTTCTCTTGTCTTTGTGGCAATAGTCCCCAAAGAAAAGAAAGATGAAGAAAAACTTATGGAGGGGCTTTCCAGATTGCATGAGGAAGACCCGTCATTTACTTACTACTACGATACAGAGACCAGACAGACCATTATAAAGGGAAGAGGAGAACTCCACATAGACATAATTATAGCCAAACTAAAGAGAAAATATGAAGTTGAGTTAAGCACAGAAAGGCCCAGAATCCATTACAGGGAGACGATAAAACGCACAGCGGAAGCACAGGGTAAGTTTAAACGACAAACCGGTGGACACGGGCAATACGGTGACTGCTGGCTCAAGATAGAACCCTTGGAAAGGGGACAGGGATTTGAGTTTGTGAATGCAATTGTTGGTGGTGCAATTCCGTCAAAATACCTTCCTTCTATTGAGAAAGGGGTGAAGGAAGCAATGACGGAAGGAGTACTTGCTGTCTATCCGGTAGTGGATGTGCGGGTAACCTGTTACGATGGGAGCTTCCACACAGTTGACTCCTCAGATATAGCATTTAAAATAGCAGGTTCGCTTGCATTCAAAAACGCCTGTGAAAAAGCAAATATGACAATACTTGAACCGATTATGCGTGTTGAGATCGTGGTACCCGAGGAATATCTGGGTGATGTTATGGGAGATCTTAATGCGAGAAGAGGAAAGATTCTGGGTACAGAAGCAGTTGGAAAGTTCCAACAGATAAAGGCATATATACCAGAGGCTGAAATGTTTGGCTATTCAGCATCCCTTCGCTCTATAACTCAAGGCAGAGGCTCATTTATGCAGGAGTTTTCCCACTATGAAGAGGTACCGAGAGAACTACACGAGAAGATAAAGGAACAAGCAAAGAGTAAGCGACAAAATTAAGTCCCCATCTGCCATTCCTCCAAGTACGCCTTTTGTTCTTCTGTAAGGGCATCCATTCTCCTGCCCATACTTTTAAGTTTCATCTCAGCAATTTCACTATCTATCTCTTTTGGCAGTCTGTGCACAGAGGCAGGCAGTTTATTGTTTATTATATACTCTGCTGCAAGTGCCTGATTTGCAAACGACATATCCATAACCTCCGGCGGATGCCCCTCTGCACAGGACAGATTTACAAGCCTACCCTTTGCAAGCAGATATATCTTTCTACCGTCCTTCATCGTATATTCATCCACAAGATTCCTTACTTCTCTTATGCTTTCCGCCATCTCTTCAAGTGCCTTTCTATTTATCTCGATATCAAAATGACCAGAGTTCGCAAGTATTATTCCATCCTTTGCAGCCTTAAAATGGGCTCTATCTATCACATTTATATCCCCTGTCACTGTAACCATAATGTCTGCTTCCTTTATTGCCTCTACCCCAGGCATCACCGAAAAACCATCCATCAATGCCTCAACAGCCTTTATAGGGTCAACCTCGCATATAATGACACTTGCACCCATACCTTTTGCTCTTTTTGCAATTCCCCTGCCACACCATCCATAGCCGCATACACAGAATGTCTTACCTGCTATAAGTGTATTCGTCGCCCTTAATATTCCATCTATGGTTGACTGTCCCGTTCCGTATCTATTATCAAAGAGATGTTTGGTAAGGGAATCGTTCACGGCAATAACAGGATACCTCAAAACCCCCTTCTTTGCCATACTTCTAAGCCTTATTACCCCTGTCGTTGTCTCCTCCGTCCCCCCCAGAATGGTAGGAATGAGTTTCTTCCTCTTTGAGTGAATAGTGGAAATAAGGTCTGCACCGTCATCCATCGTTATATGTGGGCTAAAGTCCAGACAGGAGTTTATATGTTTGTAGTATGTCTCGTTGTCCTCCCCAGTTATTGCAAATACAGCAATACCGTAATCCATAACAAGGGATGCTGCAACATCATCCTGTGTTGAAAGAGGATTTGAGGCACACAGTTTCACCTCTGCCCCACCTGTAGCAAGGGTCCTTACGAGATTTGCGGTTTCTGTTGTCACATGTAGACAAGCGGAGATTCTTTTCCCGAGAAGAGGACGCTCTTTCTTGAATCGCTTCTCTATAAGCGAGAGAACAGGCATATTCCTTTCTGCCCACTCTATTCGCCTCTTTCCCTCTTTACTCCAATCTTTATCCCTTATATCGCACTCCATAATACCCCCTATAATAATGTCTAATTTCTAAAGCCAAATGTAAAAATGTCTATGAAAAAGTCAAAAGGTCAAAGCGTTAGCATCTTGGGCATTGGACATTGGGATTTGATTGGTCATTAGAAATTGGTCATTCGGAATTATCATAGAAACCCTTTATCATTCCTCTCAACGCATCTATCCCCTCCCCATTTGCCGCCGATGTGAAAACAGAATTTGGGAATCTTCTTTTCAGATATCCAACCTCATCCTGTGCAAGGTCAATCTTATTAAATACATATATAGATGGCTCTTTTGCCACACTGAGTGCCTCAAGTATCCCATTGCCTGCACTTATCTGAAGCTCAACATAAGGGTGCGAAACATCCACTACATGTAGTCTTAAATCTGCAATTATTGCCTCCTCAAGGGTAGAATGGAATGAAGACACAACTCCGTGTGGAAGTCTTCTTATAAAACCCACAGTATCGGTAATAAGATACTTCTTGCCGTCATTTGATACAAATACTCTCGTGGTAGCGTCCAGCGTGGAGAAGAGCTGATTGTCTGTTTTTAAGCCTGCGTGTGTTAATGCATTCATAATGCTTGTCTTGCCTGCATTCGTGTATCCTACAATGGCAATCCTCCTTTGCCCCGTCCTTCTCTTTGATTGCACCCCCTTCGCCTTCTCTATATTCTTCAATTCCTTCTTTAAAGTTCTTACTCTTGCCATTATCCTTCTTCGGTCTGTCTCGAGTTTTGTTTCACCGGGGCCCCTCGTGCCTATTCCACCTCCAAGTCTTGAAAGCGCAATTCCCTTGCCTGTTAATCTCGGGAGTCTATACAAGAGTTGCGTGAGTTCTACTTCAATCTGTGCACCCTTTGTATGTGCATGTTGGGCAAATATATCAAGTATAAGTTCTGTGCGGTCAATGACTTTCCTGCCTGTTATGGATTCAAGATTTGCAACCTGTGAAGGTGAGAGTTCCTCGTCAAATATCAGGGTATCTATATCCAGCGAGGAAGAAATTGCTCTCAACTCCTGTGCCTTTCCCTTACCAATAAATGACATCGAAATGGGTCTCTGAAGATTCTGGAGAATTTTCTCAACAACGATAACTCCCGCAGTCTTTGAGAGATTTTCAAGTTCCTCCAATGAATCTATCTTTTCCCACTTCTCCTCATAAGGAAAATGAACGCCTACAAGCAGTACCTTCTCCTTTGCTTCTTGCGTAAGATACATAGTGAAAATTTTTTGATTGTAAGCGGAATTGGCCAACCTATGTTCAGGAACAATACCGTAGGGCAAGGCTTCAGCCTTGCTTTTTTATTTGTAAGAAGCTCGCCATGTACTTTATATGAGGAGTTTCAAGAGGAGTGACTTCTGAGCATGTAGACGATTCTCTGATTGATCAAATACTATTGAATGGGGACCATCTATGACATCGCCTGTTATCTCCTCGCCTCTATGTGCAGGAAGACAGTGCATAATTAGATAATCCTTTTTTGCATTCTTCAAGAGTTCTCTATTTATCTGAAATTCCTTGAACCTTTCGAGCCTCTTCTTCCTTTCAGTCTCCTGTCCCATACTCGTCCACACATCTGTATATATGATATCGGCATTTTTTACAGCCTCCTTCGGATCATTCGTAATTTTTATTTTTGATTTTTGATTTTTAATCTTTAATCTTGGCTCATACCCCTTCGGAGTGGCAATATTCATAGAGAAACCAAGGGTTTTTGAGGAAATAATAAGGGAATTGCAGACATTGTTCCCATCGCCTACCCATGCGAGTTTAAGATCTGAGAAATTTCTCCTTTTTTCCCATATTGTAAACATATCAGCCAATACCTGACAGGGGTGCTCGAGATCTGAAAGTCCATTTATAACAGGAATAGTTGCGTACTGTGCAAGTTCTGCAACTGTCCTGTGTTCAAATGTTCTTGCCATAATTCCAGATGCCCATCTTGACAGGTTTCTTGCCACATCAGGAACTGATTCTCTCTTCCCGAGCCCTATATCCTGGGGTGCAAGATAGATGGCATGACCACCAAGTTCAAACATTCCCGTCTCAAATGTAAATCTGGTTCTGAGGGAGGGCTTTTCGAAAATGAGGGCGAGCACTTTGCCCGTAAGTGCAGATGAAACCCTGTGTTTCTTCAGTTTCTTTGATAGTTCAAACAACTCATTCAGATCGCTGACTGTCATATCCGCAAAGGACAGTATATCTTTTCTCACACATCCTCCACTCTTACCACCTGTTCCTTGTTATACGCCTCGATACCTTTGCCAAGTATGTATATTGCATCTTTGATATCTTCCTCTTTCAACACAAATGCAATTCTTGCTTCGTTTGTGCCAAGTCCCGGTGTAGCATAAAATCCTGCACCGGGTGCAAGCATAACGGTCTTTTTGTCAATATTGAATCTCTCTAGCATGTATACAACAAATTTTTCTGATTTATCGACAGGCAGTGTAATCATTGCATAGAAAGCACCCTCTGGATTGTTTACGCTGACATTCGGTAGTTTGCGAAGTTCGCCTATCACTACATTCCTGCGATGTTCATACTTCCTTATCATAGTATATATATAGTTATCCATATTCCTGAAGCCCTCAAGTGCCCCATACTGTTCTATAGTTGCAGGACACAACCTTGACTGAGCAAATCTTATAAGTAACGAAATCATCTCTTTGTCTTTACACGCAACAAATCCTATTCTTGCCCCGCAGGCGCTCATCCTCTTTGATATGGAGTCCACAAGTATAGTGCGCTCGAGTGCAACAGCAAGTGCGCTCGTATGCTTCATCTTATCAAAAACAAACTCCCTGTAAACTTCATCGGATATTAAATACAGATTATGTTTTCGTGCAATATCTGCAAGCATCTCCATCTCCTCTTGTGTATATACGGTACCGGTAGGATTATTGGGAGAACATACCAAAATTGCTCTTGTTCTGCTCCCAATCTTCTCCGTGATTTTCTCCTTTTTGGGAAGATGGTAATCTTCTCTCGGGTCTGTTGTTACGGGGATGAGCTTTACACCGGATACAACAGCAAGTCCATTATAGTTTGCATAGAATGGCTCAAACACAAGAATCTCGTCTTCCGGATTGCACAAAAGAAGCATTGAGAAAAGTATCGCCTCACTTCCACCCTGTGTAATTACCACCTCCTCAGGTGTTACCTCGAGACTATACCTCTTGAAGTAATCTGCTATTGCAACTCTCAATTCCTTTATCCCCTCTGATGGCCCGTAAGGAAGCACGGGATTGCTGAATCCCCTTATTCCTTCCAACAACTCTTTTGGTGTTGGAACATCAGGTTGTCCTATATTCAGATGATAGACCTTTATGCCCCTCTCTTTTGCCCTATTTGCATAAGGCAAGAGATTCCTTATGGGAGATGCGGGTATAACCATCGCACGATTACTAATCATGTATACTCCTTAGAAAAGCTTTATGCACCCCATGTGCTTATTCATAGATTTTGGAGTGCAGAAATTCAATTATAAGATATACCACAGATTACTCGGATTTTCACAAATTTTGCAGATTAAAAATATAATCCATGAAATCTGTATTCTTTTTATTTGTCATTTTGATTTTTAATATTTAATTTTTGCGTTATGTTTTTTGCGTCCCCAACGGGAGTTGAACCCGTGCTACCACCTTGAAAGAGTGGTGTCCTAACCACTAGACCATGGGGACAAGCATAGAATATCAGGCTGTCAGTGTATTAGAATATCAGACCTTCTACTCCCTTTTTGCATGATGCCCCCATTTTCTGATCATCTGATATTCTGATTCTCTGATATTCTGAACCATAGGCCGTGCGGGATTCGAACCCGCGA
>DAOUSS010000292.1 GCA_030627085.1 Candidatus Stahliibacteriota bacterium
AAAATCAAAGGAAAATATTAGTGAAGCAAACAGGGAAAAATAATTGTCGCCAACAGGGAAAAATAGTTGACGTTAATCAGGGAGATTGGATTTGTGGACACTTCAGGAACAGTTGGTAAGAAGTGTGCTATCGCCGTGGATGCAAATGGGTATCCACATATTAGTTACAGAGATGGCACTGTTGGCTGGAGACTCAAGTATGCCCAATGGGATGGTTCAGAATGGCAGATAGCATTTGTGGGGACTGCTGAGAGTGTCTATGGGGTGACCTCAATTGCGCTTGATGGGTCGGGAAATCCCCACATTGCCTATGATGCCGGAGGGCTCTTGCATGCCTGGTGGGATGGTTCTGATTGGCAGAAAGAAAGAGTGGATTCTTTAATCTGGGGAGATGTAGGCGAGTGGAATTCTATAGCATTTGATACAGATGGCTATCCCCATATTGCATATACATACAATTATGCTGGAGTTTACTATCTAAAATATGCTTACAAGGATGCATCAGGCTGGCATAGGTCGGTTGCTGATAGTCTTATTGGTGATGAATTTCAGTATGTCTGCATGGCTTTAGACGGCAATAACAATCCCCAAATAAGCTACTACGATTGGAAAGTATATGACCTGAAATACGCTTATTGGGATGGAGCAATCTGGCACATTGAGAGGGTGGATACTGCTGGTCAGGTAGGCACACATTCATCTATCGCGCTGGACAGTCTTGACTATCCACACATAGCCTATACGGATGGCACCAATTATGGAGTTAAATATGCACGATGGGATGGCTCAATCTGGCATATTGAAACAGTTGAATCGGATATTGGGTATGGATTTTATACTTCGCTTGCACTTGATGCAAATGACAGACCACACATCAGTTCTGCCGAATACATGAGCGACCTCAGATTTGCTTACTGGGATGGTTCGGATTGGCAAATTGAGGTTGTAGATAATACTGTTTGCTGTGACTGGACTTCACTTTCCATTGATGATAGTGGTTACTGTCATATTGCTTACTATGATGGTGGTGATTCCACAAATCTCAAATATGCCAAGAGAACCCCTCTTACTACTGGGGTAGAGGAAACCGCTCCTACAAAGACAAGTCCTGCCGACGATATTGCACTTCACGCTGATGCATCTCTATCAGACAACGGATGGGGTGGTGGCTCAAGTAAATCAGATATCACCGATGGCATACGCACCTATGATGGAGAATGGGCTCGTGGTCTTGCATTCGGGTACGGTGAATGGCATCAAGCTACTATAGATTTTGGACATCAAGTGACTTTTGACAGGGTAATCCAATGGTATCACGGCGGTATGAATAATAATGAGGCTGCTGCCTATAAACTCCAATACTGGAATGGTTCGAATTGGGTGGATATCTTTGAAACTAACAATTCACATGCTTACCTGAAATATCCCGATGCTTCAGAATCAGACTGGTGGTATTACTGGTCCACGCCTTATGAAAACACTTTCGCCCCGGTTGTCTCAGACAAATTAAGAATTCTGAATTACCCCCGCGATGGGAGTCATACATGGCTTTATGAAGTGGAGGTATATAACACTGCGCCCGCCGCAGCTCAAAACCTCACATCTTTCCCCACGAGCTTTATTCTTCAACAGAACTATCCGAACCCGTTTAATCCAGCGACGACTATTCAATATGTTCTTCCGAGAAACGGGTTTGTGCGGCTTGCCGTCTATAATATCTCAGGTCAACTTGTACGGACACTGGTAAAGGGAAAGGAACTTACCGGAACTCATACCGTCAGTTGGAATGGAATGGATGAACAAGGGATGAGCGTTAGCAGTGGAATCTACTTCTACTGTTTAGAGATAGGTAATCTTAAGAGCACAAGGAGGATGCTGTTAATGAAGTAACTGGTAATGGACAAATTATGTCTGGGGGCAACTTCATATAACACGGTGTTTGTGGTTCACTTCGTTCACCCAAATTTTGCTTTGCAAAACTTCACAAACACCGATAACGTTGCACTAAACCGCTTCGCGGTAGTCATATAAATGTTTTTTGACAATTGAGTTCACAGATCAAGTTAAATGATTCTTGAGTTG